>JBJTRD010000336.1:0-4640 GCA_046075945.1 Flavobacteriales bacterium | reverse complement strand
GGGTTGAGCCTGGAGAAAATGAACAACATCGTTCAAATAGACGAACTCAATTTGCAGGTAACTGTCGAGCCCGGTGTAATTACACAGGTATTGCAGGAAACGGTTGCTGCAAAGGGGTTGTATTATCCGCCCGATCCGAGCAGCCGGGGCTCTTGTTTTATCGGAGGAAATCTGGCCGAGAATGCAGGTGGCCCCCGAGCCGTGAAATATGGCGTGACCAAAGATTTTGTGCTGAACCTGGAAGTCGTTCTTGCTAACGGGCAAGTCATTCATACAGGTGCAAACACGCTCAAAAATTCGACAGGCTACAACCTCACACAACTCATGGTTGGCAGCGAGGGCACATTGGGCATTATCACAAAAGCTGTTTTGAAATTGGTGCCATTACCCAAGCACAATCTTCTCATGCTAGTACCCTTCTTCGATGCTGCGAAAGCGTGCGAGGCAGTGAGCGCAATTTTTCGTGCGGGTATCACACCGAGTGCATTGGAGTTTATGGAACGCGATGCCATCGATTGGGTGCTGCGGTTCATAGACGATGTGCACGTTCCTGTAGAACCGGAAATTCAGGCACACTTGCTAATTGAAGTGGATGGCAATCATTTGGAGGCCCTTATGGCCGACTGTGAAGTCATTTCGGATGTGGTGCAAGGGTTCAACTGCGGAGAAATATTATTTGCCGATGATGAAGCCCAAAAGTCACAACTGTGGAAGCTGCGCAGAAAGGTGGCCGAAGCGGTGAAGTCGAACAGTGTATACAAGGAAGAAGATACAGTGGTGCCGCGCTATCAGTTGCCGACCTTGTTAAAAGGGGTGAAAGAAATCGGCGCTCAGTATGGATTTCGTTCGGTATGCTATGGCCATGCAGGCGATGGGAATCTGCACGTCAACATTATAAAAGGCGATCTCTCGGATGCCATCTGGACAGAAGAACTTCCGAAAGCGATACGATCGATTTTCCAGTTGTGTGTCTCGCTGGGAGGAACACTCAGCGGAGAACATGGGATAGGCCTTGTGCAACGGGAATACATGGATATTGCCTTCGGTGAAGCAGAGTTGGGCTGTATGAAGGGTATTAAGAATGTGCTGGATGTAAATCATATATTGAATCCGGGCAAGATTTTCCCCAATTGAAACGCATTGAATTTGAGTCAAATAGAAATTCAAGCGACATTTTTCTGAAATTAATTGGAAATTATCAACATGTTTCCATTAATTTGGTCGCGCATTGTTCAGCAATGATCGATGCATTTAGAGTTAGTTGAGTTGAGTCGTTAAGACTCAAGACAATTACGATAGTTTTTAGTTTTTCAGTTTAAGCCAGGAAGCCCCGCTATCGAGCGGGGCTTTTTGGTGCCTTATCTATTCGATTTTATAGGAGCGAAAAAGGCAGTGTTCGTTACATTTGGCACTCACTAAATCAATGTAGTATGCGGATTCTTTCCTTCTTCGGTATTCTTCTTTTCTCCATCGTCAGTATTCAATCACTCGCTCAGTGCGGCCCCGACTCCACGCTTATTTCGATGTATGTAACTGTCGACCCCTGGGGTGAGGAGAATTATTGGGAGATTGTTCCCACAGGCAATGGCTGTGGCAATGGCACACTGTACTTTGGTGCGAATGAGCTCGTAGGTTGCGCCGGCACAGCGCCTGCTGTCGACGGGGGCTATCCCGATAACAGCCTATTCGAAGTGCCTCCTTTTTGTTTGCCGACCGGACAGATCTTCGATTTGATTTTCGTTGATTCCTATGGCGATGGCGGTCCTGTTTTCGAAGTCTATGAAAATGGATCGTTTGCCCATACCTATGTTGGAGGCGGCACCGGTAATACCTGGACATTCGAAGTGGGTAATAGCGGTTTGCCACCGTATGATTCCCCATGTGGCGCTCTGGAAATTATACCGAATGGCGAAGGGGTGCTGCTCGATAACTCCTCTTGCGTGGCACAGGCTTCCGAGCCTCGTCCGGCCGGAGGAAATTGTGGTCTTTTTGGAGTGTGGTGCGAAGGCAACGCCACCAATACCGCCTGGGCTTACTTCATAGCCGAAGCGAATGTGACCTATGAAATAACAACCTGCAATGAAGGAGCGGGATTCGATACCCAAATTGCTTTGTATAAAAGTGAAGACTGCCAGGGTTGGAATTCGTTCGAACTCATAGCCGCAAACGATGACATGGCCGGAGGCTGCGGCGCTACGAACGTATATTCTTCGCGTATATACGCTTCATGCTTGGAAGCAGGCTCTGCCTATTACATACAGGTTGACGGATGGGAGGGGGCTATTGGCAGTGCAATCGTATCGGTAACTGCCGTAGATGTTCCCAATACACTCGAAGCCATTTTCAATAACATCCGTTGTCCTATTGCTAAGGGCGATATTCCCCAGTCCTCTATTTTACCCTACCTCACCGGCAGCGGTTCTAATTTTGAATGCTCTTGGGAAGGGCCCAATGGATTTAGCAGCAACGAGCACAACATCTATCAACTAGGGCCCGGTGATTATTTTTTGACGGTAACCGATGCATGCGGAGATGTTTTTGAAGATTCATTTACTGTAACACAGCCCGATTTATGGACCGTCACAGCCGGAGAGAATGGGCCAACGTGTGAGGCCACCACAGATGGTTCTATCCAAATCACCGTCAATGGAGCCACAGCACCCTATAGCTTTGAATGGATTGGTCCTTCCGGTTTTTCATCGGAATCACAAAATGTCCAGAATTTGATTGCCGGAAACTATCAGGTTACCATTACTGACGACAACGAATGTGAGACGTCGGCCTATCTTATTCTGGAGCCCGAAAATGCATTCAGCTTTAGCCTAGGAAATGACACTACTCTTTGCCTCAATGAACAATATATGGTCATTGCCCCCCCCGGCCTCAGCTATGTTTGGCAAGACCAAAGTATCAATCAATTCTTTACAATTAACGCATCCGTTTGGGGAGTGGGGCAGCATGCCGTAATCCTCACGGCTACTACTCCTGATGGTTGCATTTATGCCGATGATTTGATTTTTACCGTGGAAGATTGTGCGAATGGAGTAATTGAAAATACAATGCTCAATGCTCTTATTTATCCCAACCCCTCCAATGGACTATTGAGCGTGCAATTCGAGCAAACTCAGCAAACGATTGAAATTGCATTGTTTGATATGCAAGGCCGAAGAGTGGCAGCAGAAATTTTCAATAACGTCAGCCGATTAAGCTGGACGCCATCGATAAGTACGGGCGTTTACCAGGCCGTAGTAACTGCCGGTTATTATCATCTCGCAACCCGCTGGACAAAATTGGGTTATTGACCTAGTTAAGTTTATAATACGCTTGTTGAATTGAGTCGCAGACTGCTATTTTTGCGACCATAAATAGTAAACGAAAATGGGAAATTCACACGACAATCACGGCCACCACGGACATTCGGAAGCGGAGCAAAATGAAATCGGAGGTCCGGTTATGTTCGCGCTCATTTGCCTTGCGTTGGCAATTGTGATTATTTACTTCCTCGCCTGATTCTCCTACCGGGAATGCGTGCTGCCGGTTTAGTGGTTCGATTGTCAAGAGCTTTGTAGGTAAAAACACTGCTCATTTGCTGATTGAGGTAGTCGGTTAGTTCATTGCCTTTAACAATATTGATCTCCTGCGACAGACCCAGGATGAATCGTGCGATGGGCTTTACGTCATATACCGTTGCCTTGAAAGCATAGTATCCGCTGGACTCTGCTAGCCGAATGCGATCAATGGTCATGGGGAATTCCTCTTTCATGAGAATGGCGGCGCGCATAGAAAGTTGCAGTTCGATCGTAAATTCTTTATCACTTCTCGTAAAACCAAATACATCCAAATCGTCGACACGGTGCTGCTTACCATTTCGATACGGATGGCGAGTTACTTCTACCGAAGTGATGCGGTCAATATTGTAGATTTTATTTTTTTTCGTAGCAATTTCAAATGCAATCAGGCTGCGGTAGTTTTCAGTGAATGCAATGGGCTCTACTGCCCGGTCGCTGATGCTGTTGGAGTTGAAACTGTGATATTTCTTGAGAATCACGCGGCGCTTAGAATCAAGTCCTTGTGATATGGTTTCTACAATTTTGCCTAAATGTGCGTGAAGAGCTAGCTTTGTTCCTATTTGCACATCGGAGTTCACAAGCAGCTTGCTCATAATCGAGTCTTTCAACTTTACATTCTTACCGGTCGACTGCAATAACTTTTTAAGAAAAATTATTTCATCGCGCGAGAAAGTAGCATCGCCTCCCATTTGATCGGAGTGGATATAGACTCGATTATGTTCATCGCGGCGCAAATCAAAGCCCAACTCTTCTAGTAAATTAAAGTAACGATACAACGTGCGTTCGGTGCTATCGAGCACTTCGGCAACATACTTCATGGATTTGGGAGGCTCAGTTTTCAGCAGGTTGATGAGCTGAAAAACACGAAGAATCTTGTTTTGATTATGCATGCTCTAGTTTTTAATCCGTTCAGCCCCGGCATTTATTCATTGGCCTGAATAAATCGAGCTATACCTAACTACGCTTCAGTGACTTAATTATTATGCCGATGTCAAAGATATTCTCAACTAGAGCAGTTTATGAGGGGGGTAAGATTTAGTTAGAATTCGGGAAATTATTCTTCCAAAAGTG
>JBJTRD010000335.1:0-3921 GCA_046075945.1 Flavobacteriales bacterium | reverse complement strand
CAACAACATTTCAATGGGTGAGAATTGCATTATTCATCCGGGAGTAGTTTTTTACAACGACATTACCCTCGGTGACCGCGTAATTATACACGCCAATACCGTCTTGGGCAGCGAAGCCTTTTATTATAAAAACAGATCCACCGGACGCGAAAAAATGCACACGGTGGGAAGCATCGATATTGGGAATGATGTTGAGGTAGGCGCGGGCTGCACAATCGACCGAGGGGTTTCGGGACCCACGCGTATTGGATCGGGTACGAAAATCGACAATCATGTACACATCGGTCACGACACGCTCATTGGCACCAATTGCCTTTTCGCTGCACAAGTAGGAATAGCGGGGTGCGTGCAAATTGAAGACAACGCGATACTCTGGGGACAAGTGGGCGTTGCAAGCGATGTGCGAATTGGGAAAGGAGCGGTTGTGCTCGGGCAGTGCGGTGTTACCAAAGATCTGGAGGGAGGTAAGACCTATTTCGGCACACCGGCTGAGGAGGCGCGTGCCAAATACCGCGAGCTTGCTTCTTTGCGGAAGTTGCCTCAGGCTATCGAAAAGCTGGGAATCTAAATACCTTTGGAGTATTCGTTTCATGGAAAATCAACGGCTCAATAACAAGGTAAAACAGCGCGATTTCAAGCTGAATGCGCTGCTTGAAATAACCGCGGCTATCAACGCAAATCTGAGCGTGGGAAGTCTGCTGGAGCAATATGAACGCGTCCTTCGCGAGCATCTGTCGATTGAGAAAATAATACTATTCACGAAAGAAGAACACTGGAAGTGCATTCTTCGCTTTGGTGTTCAATCGGGGGAAATCAAAGATATTATTCACGATGAATTTTTCACCGCGAGCAAAGAAATTTCCCTTACTACCGACCGCTCTAAGGAATCGTTTGACCTTGCAATTCCCATTGTGCAGAATGGGCAAACCATTGCCTATGTGCTGGCGGGCGACAACAGCGAACAAGAAATTCGCATTAGCCCCGTCATTAAACACATGCGATTCATACAAACCATTACCAACATATTGGTGGTGGCCATTCAGAATCGAAAATTGCAGGAGGAGAATATTCGGCAGGAGCGTGTGAAGAAGGAGCTTGAACTAGCTGCGGAAATGCAGGCCATTCTGTTGCCTCACAGCCTGCCGAAGAACAAGCACTATGAAGTGAGTGCATTTTATAAAGCACATCAACAAGTGGGCGGCGACTACTACGACTTTATGGAGCTGAGCGAGCATGAGGTCGTTTTTTGTATGGCTGATGTTTCAGGAAAAGGAGTAAGCGCAGCCTTTTTGATGGCCAACTTTCAAGCGTATTTGCGGTCCATATTTACTTACAACAAGGGTTCTCTTGTCGACATCGTGACCGAGCTGAATGAGCGCGTAATGCAGACCGCCCTTGGTGAAAAATACATTACGCTTTTTTTGGGCCTCTACAACAAGGAAACGCGTATGCTGCGCTATGTCAACTGCGGTCACAATCCACCGGTACTAGGCGATAGAAACGGATATACCCAGCAGTTGAAGCTGGGCACCATCGGATTGGGTATGTTCGAAGAGTTGCCGCGCGTGGTCGAAGGTAATCTCATACTTGAGCCCGAGTCTATCATTGTATGTTTTACGGATGGCCTGGTTGAAACAGAAAATCTCAACAACGAAGAATATGGTCCTGAGCGATTGGAAAAGGTGTTGCTCGCATTCTTCAAAGATGGTATTTCCGTTATCAACGACACCATCATGCAGTCGCTGAACGACTTCAAGGGTGAGGCGCCCTACAACGACGACCTGGCCATACTCAGTTGTCGTTTCCATTGATTCTCATTCGCGATGAGCAATCCCATTCTTTCCGGCATACAATCGCTCTTCAACGAATGTGGTGTTCATACAAACGATACTCTTATTGTGGGTGTGAGCGGTGGTGTCGATAGCATGGTGCTTCTTCATGCATGCAAGGAACTGAACATGCACGTTGTGGTGGCGCACGTCAATTATGGGTTTCGCGGAGAGGAAAGCCGGGCCGATGAAGAGTTTGTAAGGAACTTTTGTGCGCAGCATTCAATTCATTGCGAAATACGCCCTGTAAACCAACAGGAACGCGAAGAACACGAGGGCTCCACACAAGAGTGGGCGCGAAGGATTCGATACGACTGGTTCCAAGAGTTAATGCTCACTTACCATGCGCGCTTCACATTGGTAGCGCACCATGCCAACGATCAGACAGAAACCATGCTGTTGCAATTCATTCGAGGTGGTGCGGGTAAATCGGTGTACGGGATGGCACAGCACAGTGGATCAATTCTGCGTCCACTGCTGGCATTTACAAAAACAACAATTCTAGAATACGCACAGGCGAACAACATTGCGTGGCGCAGCGATAGCAGTAACGATACGGACGCATACACACGCAACATTATACGGCATCGCCTGTTGCCTGCCATAGAAGAAATTAACCCACACATACACGACACGATTCAGCAGCGGTCGGCTATCATGCATGAAGAACAAACATTGATTGATAATACCGTGCGGCAATTTCTGGATGAGCATCTTTCTATGAAGGAAGGCGTTCAATCCTTGTCAATACCTTCGTTGAGGAAGTCTCATGCCGAACGAATTGTGTTGTGGCGCTGGTTAAACCCGCTGGGCTTTACCTCCGGTCACTTATTTCAAATTGCCGAAATGTGCGATGACGTGGAGCGCACAGAAGCCGCGCACTACTCTTCCGAAACACACAATCTTTTTATTCAACGAGGAATGATAAGCTGTGTAACGCACGCGGTAGCTGATGAAATAATTACTATTGAAGGACTTCCTGCTTCTGCTTCAGGAGCAACTTTCCAGCTATGTACGACGGAGGATGTTGCGTTCACTTCGGATAATGTGCGTCAATACCTGGATGCGGATAAACTACAATTTCCTCTGCGTGTTCGTAGCCGGCAATCGGGCGATCGCTTTCGGCCGCTGGGAGCGCCCGGCACGCAAACGGTAGCCGATTTCCTGACACACGCGCACATTCCTGCATGGGAGAAGGAGCGCACCCGGGTGCTCGAAGGCAATGGAAAAGTGCTCGCTGTACTGGGCCTTCGCATCGATGATGCATATAAAATAACTGCTGCAACTCGTCGATGCGTATGCATTACTTTTTCCGGCCCTCAACCACATTAACACCATACGTTACATCGCTACAACAGCTCGTCACCCCTCGCACCTCGCCCTTCGCACCTAGTCCTTCTTACGTAACCTTTTCCCCTCTACTGCCGTTAGAGGAAGCACTTACACTGCTCAAACTACTACTATGGAAAATACCCTCAGCATACATTCCCGCAGCGATATAGAAACACTCGGACGCATGGTTTTCAAAACAGACGATGTGTTGTTGACCGAAAAAGAACGCATACGCCGCAGCGCAAGCCTGCTTAAGGCCGCAGTGCTCGACTCGCTTAATAAAGTGGAGGTAATTCTAACACTGGAAGATCACGAGTCACAAAAGAAATTGCGTTCACGCATTATAGCCGCAGGCAATAATCGTGTGCTGCTCGATAAGGGAATCAGTATTCCGGTAAACTGCATCTGTGCTATTGAGTTTCCCAACTAACTTCTCCACCACTCTTCAACATTTCTTGTGTTTTTGTCTGAGTCATTCCAACTATTTTTGGCTTTATGATTCAGAATCTATTGACCACGACACGCATTGCGTTCCTCTTCGCAATTTTCTTTAGCTCTGCTACCCTCACGAATGCGCAGATTTTTCAGCCCGTAAAATGGAGTTTCGCTGTCAAAGCGCTGGAAAATCAAGAATACGAGTTAACGGCGTCTGCAATCATCGACAACTTGTGGCATGTGTATGCGCTGAGTGTGTCGGACAAACCGGACGCCATCGGCCCTATACCAACATCCATGAAAGTCAACAACAGCAAGGACTTCA
>JBJTRD010000334.1:0-2483 GCA_046075945.1 Flavobacteriales bacterium | reverse complement strand
TCCGGGCGATGAAACAGGCGCTGTAACCGGTGGTCATTTCTTCAGTCATCAATATGCCCAGCCGGGTGTGTATACTGTTTGTGCATTTTACACCACACCGCTCTGCCCCAATGGAGTGGAACTGTGCACAGTGGTGACCGTTGAATCGTGCGAACAACCCTGCAATGAAATCGGCTTCGGGATCGATAGTTATATACTGGAGGGGGGAACTCCATTTCTCACGTACATGATTTCCAATGTGGAGACGGGCATCCTAGTAACATCCGGCTCTGCCGAGTACACAGAAAACGATCCCTATTTCGACACTCCACTTTGTTTGCCAGATGGCTGCTACTATCTCAGTATCGACAACAACAATCCGTTACTTATAGGACAGGGTGTAAGCGTGTTTTTCATCCTGAATAGCATCAATCTCATGGAGAACGCGGCCATCGTTTATCAAGACAACATCTCCATTACGTACCTCATTGGCGTGAATACAGACTGTGCAGGACCACCTAGTTGTGAGGCGGCCTTCGAACCAATTTATACGAACACACCCGGACATATCGAATTCATCAACAACTCAACTTTCAGCGGCGTTGCAGAATACCTATGGGATTATGGCAATGGCACCACAAGCGATGGCCCTACCGGCAATGTGCAATATGAGTCGAATGGTGTGTATACCGTTTGCCTCACGGTTACAACAGGCAACTGTTCGAACACCACGTGTCAGGTGGTGATTGTTGATGGCATGGAAACACCTTGCGAGTTCAATGAAGTTACTCTTGTTGTTGAGGCCAATTATTTCGAACCGGTCTTCAATGAAGTTTTCCAGCTGGCGATTTCAGGCGGCGGGCTTCCTATCACAAATTTGACCTTCGAAACGAATGGTAATTTGAATGATACACTTACTTACTGCGTGCCGGATGGCTGCTACGAAGTGAGCCTCAATTCGGAACTTCCCATTCAAGCCATTTCATTTATCTGCAGTTTTACCGGAGAAAATCTCCAACAGTTGGGCGAGCTTCAACTCACCATTGGCGAATCATTTACATCGGCAGTTATAGGCGTGAATATGGATTGCACAATCGACGTGGAAGAATCAACAGCAGCCATCATCAACGCTTACCCCAACCCGGCAAACGACCGCATTCAATTTGCTTCGAAAGAAATGATTCGTCAAATCGAAATCTTCGACATGACAGGCAAGTGTATTGCGTCGTTAAGTCCTAATCAAATGCAGGCGCAAGTGAATACCGCAAACTGGAGTGAAGGAATCTATGCGGCGCACATCTTTGGTGAAGAAGAGACTATGCGAGTAACGTTTTGGATTAACCACTAGAGATAATGGCGAGTGGCGAATGACAAGTGGCGAATGGTTAGTGAAATGAAAACACCTAACACCCTCGCCATTCGGCACTCGCCATTCGTCATTTGTACTTTGTCATTCGATAATACCACCCACTCGCCAGCCACACCGGCAGCTTATGTGCAATCTTGTTATCGATGTAAGCGATTCTGTTGAGTGAAATGAAGGGCGTATAGGTTTCCATGATAGGCGCCAACACAAACGCGGGTTCAAACTCGACAAGCTCGTAACCGAACTTTTTGCAATCGTTCTTGATTTGTTTGCGCGTGAAAAAATTGACGTGCGGATCAATCTCCTGATTCAGTGCATAGGGTTCTTTCTTTCCCAATAGCTTCTTCACTTTTCCGATGAATCCGTTCAAGCCCATTTTGCGTAGGATATACATGGGTTGCATGGCCCATTCAAACGGGCCCCACCCATTTGGTATCGTCACCAATACTTGCGCAGTTGGCTTCATACGTTTGCTCAGATCTTCCAATAGGTCGCGATAACCAGGAATGTGCTCGAGCACTTCGGTGAAAATGATGAAGTCGAAATTTGAAACATCAAACTCGTTCAATCGCGCAAAGGTTACGCGCACATTCGGCAACGTATTTCGCTGGTTCACCAAATCGATATTCGGCTGATACATGTCGATGCCAACCACCTCCGAATTGGGTATCATGCCAAGCGGAATGGTGATGTTGCCGGTGCCGCAACCAACATCCAAAATCATAACCTTTTCAGATGCTGAGGCGCGCTGAAGTTGAATGGTCTTCACCAGCCAATTCAGACGCTCCATGTGAACCGGGTACGCCGTATATTCTGTCAAATGATCGAGCTTCAACCCGTGTTCGTGCATCGTCTTCATGGGGCTCTATCCTTTTCGAAACTTTTTGATCCATCGCACGGCAAATGGTGGCAACACATCATTGGCAAAATTCACAATGCCGTTGTATCGCTTCATCTCAGACGAGTCGACGCCCTCACGTGCGGTAAATGTGGTGGTGATACGCGTGCGGTTCTCCGCGCTAATTTCATCGGCCGGACGGCCGTTGGTGAATAGTAAAGCGCCAGGCTTCTGCGCGAGCGATCGGGTGGACAAGTAAGCGCATCGGGATGTCCGTGCCAGCTATAATCGGTCGTAGAA
>JBJTRD010000333.1:0-4384 GCA_046075945.1 Flavobacteriales bacterium | reverse complement strand
CTTACTGACTATCGCGATCCATGGCTCACGGCGCTCAATTATGGAATGGCCGGGCTGAACGGCAAGCGCAAAAACGCGGAAGCTGCCAAGCAAAAATTTGTTTTCGAACATGCCGATTTCGTCACCACTCCGTATTCATATCTGACGAATGAACTGCAGAGCTGGTCGAGCTCGAATTGCCGGCATCAACCATCGTTTGCAACCATCGAACATTTTTTTGATCCGGAAGATTTCCATGACCTTGTTTCGAGTGCACCGGAAAACGACGTGTTTAAGCTCGTGTATGCCGGAGATATGTACATAGGCAGCGAGCAGCAATGGCAGCAATTTTCTTCGATGGTCAGTATGTATAACTCGAAAGCTGCATATGAGCGCCGACTCTTACAAATCGACCTGTATACCTCTGCAACTGTTCCTGATTACATTCGATCGCTACCCAACCTGATGGTGCATCGACCGGTTGGCAAAAGCATTTTTCGAATTATGCAGGAGGCCGACGCGTTGCTCATCATTTTGCCCGACAACAAAAAAGACGAACTGACTACCAAGTTTTACGAATACCTTCCATTGAGCAAGCCCATTTTAATGGTCGCATCCGACGGAGAAGCTACACGCTTTATCACAACGCATCGACTGGGTATTCAAGCTATTCAATCGGATGCGGTACTGACCGATTTCTTCTCGGGGAATTTTGGCAAACAATCGTTCAACATTCATTTTGACCTTTCTTCGCATACCTCGGCACGGCGCGCCCAGGAAGTATTGTCACTTGTAAAATGAAAATCCTCTACTTCAGTCCACATCCGCACATCAACATGGCTGCGCCCAGTGGACCCGGCACGCACATTCGCGAAATTATTGCCGGCTTTGAAGCACAAGGTCATAACGTGGTTCGCTTAATCGCCGGGGGAGAAACCGCATCTGCGCATTCCCGAACTATAGCATTCAAGCAAAGCCTATGGAAACGCTTTATACCATCCATTCTTTGGGAAACGCTCCGCGATATGCAAATGATACTATCCGATCGAAAAATAGAGAAGCAGTTGAACGCACTCATAGATAAAGAGAACCCGGATCTGCTTTATGAGCGCAGTTGCTATGGTATGGGAGCCGGAATGAGGGCCGCACGAAAGGCCGGCTTGCGGTATGTAGTAGAGATGAATGCTCCCTACCCCGAAGAAAAAAAAGCCATGCAGGGACCAAGTCTGCTCAACTTTTTAGGTACCCGCCATGAACGAAATCAGGTACACGGCGCCTACCGAACCATCGTGGTTTCATCGGCTATGAAAAAGTACCTGGTAGAAAAAACAAATGTTTCGCCCGATGCAATTATTGTAGTTGCCAACGCGGTGAATCCGGATCACATTCGCATCGATGCGGGAAATGCTGAAGAAATTAAATCGAATCTGGGGTTAAGCGGCCAACACCGGGTTATCGGTTTTGTGGGATCCATCTTTCCCTACCATGGAGTCGATTTAATGATTGAAGCATTCAGCATTGTTGCCGGTGAACACCCCACTGCGCGCATGCTCATTGTGGGTGATGGAGAAATTTTGCCCGCCCTGAAAAAACGTTCGGAGTTATTGCAGATTGACAACAAAGTAATTTTCACCGGCAACGTTTCTCACTCAGCCGTATACACTTACTTATCGCTCATGGATATAGCGGTGATGGCGCGTAGCAATTGGTACGGCTCACCTGTAAAAATTTTTGAATACGGGGCCATGCAAAAAGCCATCATTGCACCCAACGTAATTCCCGTAACCGATGTTATGGAAAACGGTGTGCATGGACTACTCATTTCCGATTCGACAGAAGAACTGACCGAAGCGCTTCGCTTTCTGATAGAAAAACCCGGCGAAGGCCATCGCATGGCGAAATGCTTTCACGACAAGGTAATGACCGAACACACCTGGAAACAGGTTGCCAAACAAATTTTGAAATCCTGCGCATGAAGCTGCTCATTCTCACCGATGGAATAACACCGTTCGTAATAGGCGGTATGCAGAAACACAGCCAGAACCTCGCTCGTGAACTTGCTCTTCAAGGTCACAGCATCACTTTGTTTCATTGCGTGAACGGTAAGAACAAACTCCCCGAGCGCGACGATTTGATACAGGTGTTTGGTGAGAAGGCAATGCAAAACATAGAGTCGATTTGTTTGCGATTTCCGGCCCCATCCTGGTATCCCGGTCACTACATAAAAGAATCGTATATCTACTCGCGCATGCTATACAAACGCATCGAGTCGCGCTTGCATGAATTCGATTTCATCTATGCCAAGGGATTTACCGCCTGGCATTTTATCGAGCAGAAAAGGAAAGGAAAAACACTTCCGCCTATAGGTGTGAAATTTCATGGCTATGAGATGTTTCAGCCACCTGCCAATTTTCGCTTGCGCATAGAAAGCTATTTATTACAGAAGCCTGTGCAGTGGAACACATTGAACGCAGATGTTGTTTTTTCCTACGGAGGAAAAATTACCGAGCTCATTTCATCGCTGGGCGTTGAAAAATCTAGCATAGTTGAAATACCTACCGGAATTGATTCAAACTGGATTGTAACAGGCATTCGGTCAAGCTCGGATGATGTGAAACACTTCTGTTTTCTGGGCAGATATGAACGAAGAAAAGGCATACATGAATTGCATGCAGCGCTTCGGCAGCTGCGCGAAGAAAACTTCCACTTTCACTTCATTGGTCCCATTCCGCAAACGAAACAGTTTGAGCATAAAAACGTCACCTACCATGGTACCTTGAAAGAGCCTGCGGCCATTCAGTCTGTATTGGATACGTGTCAGGTTTTGGTAACTCCATCACACTCTGAAGGGATGCCCAATGTGATTATGGAAGGAATGGCAAGAGGATTAGCCATTCTTGCGACACCTGTAGGCGCGGTGCCCGCAGTTGTCGATGAAAGCAATGGCTGGCTGGTAAATTCGGGCGATACAGATGCGCTGGCGCAGCAAATTTCTTCAATCCTTCAAATGACGAACGCCGATATAGCAGCAAAGCAAAACGCATCGCTGCAACGCATTCGGCAATTCACCTGGGAAGAAATTGCGCGAATCACCCTAAAACAGATTGGTCGTTTTGTCGGCACTGATTAACTTCGCCCGAGCCAAATGACCACATCCAAAACGTATTTTCCGGGTCTCAATGCGTTGCGCTTCTTTGCTGCGCTCGCCGTGCTTCTTACGCATGTCGAGTTTACCAAAAAGGTGATGTTGCACCGTGGTCAATTCTGGCTGAAAATTGATGAATACTTTAAGGGAACTGCCATTGAGTCGATCTTTCGTGAGGGACCGCCCAATCCCATCCATTGGTTGAGTCCGTTTGTTACACTGGGAGGATATGTTGGGGTGATTTTCTTTTTCGTGTTGAGCGGCTTTCTCATCACCTACCTGCTTCTGGAGGAAAAGCGCGTGAGTGCAACTGTATCCGTGAAGAAATTTTACATGCGACGTATTTTAAGGATATGGCCTCTTTATTATTTTCTGGTCATCCTTGGATTTTTCGTTCTATTTCACATTCCATTGCTGCGTGTGCCCTCACAGGAAGACACGTTTTTTGGCCATTACTGGATGAATCTACTTTCCTACATTTTTTTAATTCCCAATTTTGGGTTGGCCTATGTAATGGAAGGAGTGCCCAACCTTGGGCATCTATGGAGCATTGGAGTGGAGGAGCAATTCTATCTGCTGTGGCCGCTGCTGTTAAAATTTAGTAAGCGCCCTATGCGCACCATATGGCTATTTCTGGGCGGTGTCATTGCATTCAAAGTTTTAGCATTTATAATCCTGAAAATTGCATTTCCCGGACCGCCCCCCAATCCCGATCTCATGATATTCTCGCCAGTGGAGACCTTCAAGCGATTTATTGGCTCTCTAAAATTCGAAGCTATGGCTATCGGCGGACTGGCTGCCGGGTGGGTTTTCTATCAAAATAAAAAAATACTCGACGTCCTTTTCTCCAAACCCGCCCAGTGGTTTGCTCTCGCTGGAATTCCCTTAGTCATTCTTCTTACACCTGTGAAGCTCTACCTGGCACTTTATATTCTATTTAGTATTCCATCGATGCTCATCATCGTGAACGTAGCTGCCAACCCGCACTGTTTCTTTCGCCTTCAAGGAAAGGTGCTGGATTATCTCGGCAAAATTTCATACGGCATCTACATGTATCATCTCATTTGTATCGCCCTCGTGTTTAACATCCTCGATTACTATCTCCATTTCCCGAAATATCTGGAAGCGTGGCAGAGTATTCTCCTTTATGCCCTCTCTATACCATTTACAATCGCTATTGCTTCGCTGAGCTATCATTATTTAGAGTATCCATTTATTCGAAAGAAGCGTACCTTCACCACCGTAATAAGCGGCGATGAT
>JBJTRD010000332.1:0-3354 GCA_046075945.1 Flavobacteriales bacterium | reverse complement strand
CCACAGACAATGTCGGGCTATTGCGCAATTGCCCGGTTAATATAAACGCAGGTACCAATGTGTTGTATGTGACCATGGCCGATGGCAAAGCTTTCAAAGTGGATCGCAAAGGAAAAATTACGGATATCAAGCGTGGCACTTCGCATCGTTTTGCCTCGGTATGTGAATGGAAGAATGGCGTGGCGGGCGTTACCAAGGATGGAAGATTGCTGTACCTGGAGGAAGGCAAAGACTGGATTACCGTGGGTGAAACAGAAGTGGACGGTAAAAAGAAAAACGATGTTCGTGTGCAGTCGCCTACTGATTTGATGACCAAATCGGGCGATCTATACATCGTAGACAGTGATCATCATTTGGTGCGTATGATTGGCTCCGTGGGTGATAAACTGATGAAGAATTTTTGGTTCAGACCTTCACAAGAATTGATTGGATTTGATGTGGCGAATACAGGAGGAGACCTGGTACAACTCGACACTCTTTTTCTTGCGAATCAACCGGTGGAATTCAAATTGATTCTCGACCTGGAAGGATATCAAATTGTATCGCAAGGTCAAAATGAGGTATTCCCTGTGGACCCGACAGGTAAGATAAAAATTGGTTCGGAAACTATTCGCAAGGAAGAAATTACGGTGAAAGTGGACCCTGATTTTCCTGATCCGGATATTTATATTGAGATGTATCTAACACTCGAGCATCCCGAAAACAAAGGACTCTTTCTTATCAAACGAGTTTACCTGGTGACGCCAGTTATGAAAGTGGAAAGTGCAGAAACCACCCAGGAGCAGATATACAAACCGACCTTGCTGCCTTACTAGCGTTTTATTTATCGGTTATTCTGTTTAATGCGATAGCAGCTTCTGTGTAGTTGGGTTTGAGTGCGAGGGCCTGGCGATAGTCGGCCTCGGCTTCTTTCTGTTTGTTCAAACTCTCATTGCACAGTCCTCGGTTGTAAAAGGCCTGATAGTATTCAGGGAAAATAGCTACTGCATTCGTGAAATAGTAAGCCGCGCTGTCGTACTGCTGCAAATATTCTAAAAAGACGAATCCTTTATTGAAGTGTGCGGCTACGAACTTCGGATCGATTTTCAGAATTTCGTCGTAGCAAGTAAACGCTTCTCGGTAGCGTTCTTTTTTGCCAACCCCCGTTTCTTGTAAAAACATGGCTTTGTTGTACCAAGCTTCGATGCTTTTAGGACGAATGCTAATTGCCGAGGTATAGTATTCTTTGGCCAGATCACTTTTTTGAGTGGCGTATAAAAGCCCCACCTCAATATACGCGTCGTAGTAGTTTGGATCTACTTCAATAGCTGTTTTGTAAGAGGAAGATGCGAGGTTGGTGTCGCCCATGGTCTTGTATAATCGACCGCGTAGGTAATAGGCCTCCGGTTCATATTCATTGACTTTAATAGCTGAGTTGAGTTGAGCACGCGCCACATCGTAGTTGCCCAAAACGATGTCGATACCGGTTTTCTTCAAGAGACCTTTCACATTCAACGAATCGTATCTCAAGCAAGTAGTGTAATCATCGTAGGCCTCTTTTACTTTTTCCTGTTTGAAATACAACTCACCTCGAAGCAGGTATATGTCAGCCTTGGTGGAATCAATTCCCTTGGCGCGCAGAATGTCGGTGAACGCGTTGGGAAGCATGTCCCTATCGCCCCAGTATCGTGCACGATCGAGGTAGGCAGAGTAGTCGTTGGGATTGTCGATAATGCGTTGGTTGAGTGCACGCAACACACTGTCGAGTTGTGCAAGTGAATCGGATTGTGCATCGAGTGTACCGGAATCGGATTGGCCTTTTTGACGCAAGCCATCGCACGAGTGGAGCAATAGCAGCGAAAAGAAAGAAAACAGCACCAGCAGAATACGCATAGTCTTGAAACGATTAATTATGAAAAAGGCCCCCGAACTGTCGGGGGCCTAATTTCGTACTTTCTCTCCATTCCCCCAAAAGCAATGAAAGGGCTGATGGGTTGGCAGCGGGGGAACAGCTGAGAAGCCGGAGCGTTATGCCGTAACCAGGTTTTTGGCGGCGATGGCTTCTTTCACGCGGCTTTCAATTTCTTCCATTAAGTCCGGATTGTCATCGAGCAACTGCTTCACCGCATCGCGGCCTTGGCCGAGCTTGGTTTCGTTGTAGCTGAACCATGAACCGCTTTTCTTGATGACGCCCATGTCGACACCCATGTCGATCAATTCGCCTACGCGGCTGATGCCATGTCCATAGAGAATGTCGAACTCGGAGGTGCGGAAAGGAGGAGCAACTTTATTCTTTACAATTTTCACCTTCGTGCGATTACCAACAGCGGTTTCACCGTCTTTGATTTGTTGTGAACGACGGATGTCGATGCGCACAGAGGCGTAGAACTTAAGTGCATTACCACCGGTTGTCGTTTCCGGGTTACCGAACATTACGCCGATTTTCTCGCGCAGTTGGTTGATGAAGATGCAGCAGCAACCTGTTTTGCTGATGGTCGATGTGAGCTTGCGCAACGCTTTCGACATGAGGCGTGCTTGCACACCTACATTGCTGTCGCCCATTTCTCCTTCGATTTCAGCGCGGGGTGTCAATGCAGCTACAGAGTCAATTACGATGAGGTCGATCGCACCCGAACGAATGAGGTTGTCGGCGATTTCCAGACCTTGTTCGCCGTTGTCGGGCTGAGAGATGAGCAGGTTTTCTGTGTCAACACCCAACGCTTCAGCGTAGAACTTATCGAATGCGTGTTCTGCATCGATGATGGCGCAGATACCGCCGGCCTTTTGGCACTCAGCAATAGCATGAATAGCCAGCGTGGTTTTACCGGAAGATTCAGGGCCGTAGATTTCGACGATACGTCCTTTGGGGTAACCGCCAATTCCCAGGGCGAGATCCAGACCGATGGAGCCACTTGGAATGACTTCGATTTGTTCGGTGGCCTCGTCGCCGAGTTTCATTACGGCACCTTTACCATACGTTTTTTCCAACTTGTCCATGGCGAGTTGGAGCGCCTTCATTTTTTCTTTGTTTACATCAGCCATTGTATTATGATTTAAAAGTTAGCAATGCTTGAATTTTGACGCAAGGTATGTGGGCCACATTGTAAACTATTTACAACGAAAAAGAATTTATGAGCATGAAATTAAGACTTGTGAGGAAGGGTGAGGGGTGGAGGGGGAACACTATCCTTATAAGGATTGTAGGATCATAGGATTGTAGGATTATACGGAGTTGTGGGCCAACCAGCAACTTTCAACTGGGAAGGATTATAGGGTTATAGGATAATAGGATTGTAGGGAGTTTGAGCCCTCATGATTTTGGTTGACAGGTTGCCCATCTAAATTGAAAAAAGCGAATGAGATCATTCAATAAAA
>JBJTRD010000331.1:0-5714 GCA_046075945.1 Flavobacteriales bacterium | reverse complement strand
AAAATCCAGATCTGTTGTTGCTCGACGAGCCTACGAACCACCTCGATATTGAAAGTATTGAATGGCTCGAAGAATTTTTAAAGGACTACGCCGGCGCCATTGTACTCATATCACACGATCGTACTTTTCTCGATAATGTTACCATTCGAACCATCGAGATTACAAAGGGCAAGGTGTACGACTACAAATTTTCATACAGCAAATACATTGTTCAGCGGCAGGATGAAGTGGAACGTCAGGAGGCCGCGGCGCGAAATCAACAGAAGTATATAGAAGACACGCAGAAACTCATCGATAAGTTTCGTGCGAAAAAGGACAAGGCGGCATTTGCACAAACCCTCATCCGCAAGCTCGATAAGCTGGAGCGTATTGAGGTGGATGACATTGATTCTACCAAGGTTCGCATCAGTTTTCCACCTGCTCCGCACGCCGGAAAGGTGATTCTCGAGGGGAAGGCGCTGGGTAAAGCCTATGGCGATAATCGGTTGTTTAGTGATGTAGATATAATGATAGCGCGCGGTGAGAAGATTGCGTTGGTGGGAAAGAATGGAGTGGGCAAGAGCACACTCATACGCATGCTTATGCGCAAGGAGTCTCACGATGGTGAGTTTACTCCGGGCTATAGTGTGAGCGTTGGATACTACGCACAAAATCAGAGCGACGAGTTGGATGGCACCAAAACGGTATTCGAAACGATTGATGATGAAGCAGTGGGTGACATTAGAAAGAGTGTACGTTCGATGCTGGGCGCTTTCTTATTTAGTGGCGACGATGTCGATAAAAAGGTGAAGGTGCTGAGCGGTGGTGAAAAGGCCCGACTCGCATTGTGCAAACTATTGCTCCAGCCTTACAATTTTCTGGTGCTCGATGAACCCACCAATCACCTCGATTTGGCTTCGAAGGAAGTGTTGAAACAGGCATTGATGCGTTACGATGGAACGTTGCTGGTAGTAAGTCACGACCGCGATTTTCTCAATGGCTTGACGAATGTGGTGTATGAAATCAAACCCAATCGACTGCGTGTATGGCCGGGCGATGTGCTGGATTTCCTCAAGGAGAAAAAGGCAGAGAGTATTGCAATGTTCGAAAAAAACAAGCAGGCACCTGAAGTGAAGCAATCTGTAAAATCGGAGCCTGAAGCGGCATTGCTCTCACGCGATGAACAGCGAGAACGCGAAAAGCTGAAGAAGAAACTCGACACCCAGCTGCAAAAATGTGAGAAGGAAATTGCTCGTCTGGAATCAGAAATTGCGGCAATGGACGTGGAAATAGCCAACCTCGATTACACCGATGCGGACTCTTCTTCAAAAAAATTGGAGGCGTATGCATCGCTCAAGTCTCAGCTCGATGCGGTGATGCTTCAATGGGAAGAAATCGGAAATGAGCTTTCCGGTTTCTAAGTGTTTTTTCTAACTTGATTTTATAATTAGGCACCTTGCCCGTGGCAGGCCTTGAACTTTTTGCCACTGCCGCATGGGCATGGATCGTTGCGCCCAACTCGCACCTCGGCCTTGATAGGTTCTGCTTTTGGAGGAGGTCCTTGTGGCATGGGCATCTGTTGCTGACCCGAAGGCTGCTGGCTCACGGAAACACGCTGTTGCAAATTCAGGCTTTCCGCCTTTTGTGTATTTACACGCGTCTGCTCGGGGGCTTTTTGTGCAGGAGCCTGGCGCACCTGACCTTGCTGTCCTTGGGGCAACTTGGCATGCATGAGGAAATTCGTTAGCTCGCTGTTGACTTTAGCCAGCAGGTTTTTGAAGAGCTCAAAGCTTTCGAGTTTGTAGATGAGCAGCGGATCTTTTTGCTCGTGTGAAGCGAATTGTACATTGCTTCGCAGATCATCCATATCGCGCAAATGTTCTTTCCAGCTTTGGTCAATCATGGCGAGTGTGATTCCCTTTTCCAATGCGTCAACAAGCTCGCTGCATTCGGTTTGATAAGCTTTTTCAAGGTTCACCGCAACCTGCATTGTTTTGCGCGAGTCGCTGAATGGAACCGCGATGTTGGTGAAGCCCTGCGTGTTGTTTTCGAAAACATTTTTGATGACCGGAAACGCTTCGCGTTTGATTTCATCTATGCGTGCTTTATATCGTTTTTCAACAGCACTGTATGTTTTCAGAAAAACGTCGTCGAGTTTCGATGTATTGAATTCTTCCTGTTTAACGGCGGGCTCCATGCCGAAATGGCGAAGCACATCTAACTTATATCCTTCGAAGTTTTTAGTAGGTTGATTTTCTTCCACCGTTGTTGCTGCTAAATCATAGAACATGTTGTCGATGTCGAGCTTCAGGCGTTCTCCGAAGAGCGCATGTTTGCGGCGCTTGTATATAACCTCGTGCTGCGCGTTCATCACATCATCATATTCCAGCAAACGCTTGCGAATACCAAAGTTGTTTTCCTCTACCTTTTTCTGGGCGCGTTCGATGCTCGAAGTAATCATGCTGTGTTGGATGACCTCGCCTTCTTTCAAGCCCAGACGGTCCATCATTTTCGCAATACGATCACTTCCAAACAGTCGCATCAAATCATCTTCAAGCGACACATAGAATTGTGAAGATCCGGGATCGCCCTGACGACCTGATCGCCCGCGCAACTGGCGGTCGACACGGCGAGAGTCGTGGCGTTCGGTGCCGATAATGGCCAATCCACCCGCTGCTTTTACTTCCGGTGTGAGTTTGATGTCGGTACCGCGACCCGCCATGTTGGTAGCAATGGTAACAGTACCTGAACGTCCGGCCATCGCTACAATGTCTGCTTCTTTTTGGTGAAGCTTTGCATTCAGAACCTGATGGTCGATGTTGCGCAGGCGCAGCATTTTCGATAGCAATTCACTTACTTCAACCGTTGTAGTACATACGAGCACCGGGCGACCTGCAGCGCGCAGTTCAGCTATTTCTTCGATTACAGCGTTGTATTTTTCTCTTTTCGTTTTGTAGATTTTGTCTTCCATATCCTTCCGCGAAATGGCGCGGTTGGTTGGAATCACCATCACGTCGAGCTTGTAGATGCTCCACAATTCACCCGCTTCTGTTTCCGCAGTTCCGGTCATACCGGCCAGTTTGTGGTACATGCGGAAATAATTCTGAAGTGTGATGGTGGCGTACGTTTGAGTAGCGGCTTCAACGCGAACGTTCTCTTTCGCCTCAATGGCCTGATGAAGTCCGTCGGAGTAACGGCGACCTTCCATGATACGCCCCGTCTGTTCATCCACGATTTTCACCTTATTCTCCATAAGCACATAGTCCACATCTTTTTCGAAAAGTGCGTAGGCTTTGAGCAGTTGGTTGATGGTGTGTATGCGTTCGCTCTTGATGCTGTAATCGCGCATTAATTCATCTTTCAACTTCAGCTTTTCTTCGTCCGATTTACCGTTGTTTTCTATTTCAGCAATCTCGGTTCCGATGTCGGGAAGCAGGAAGAAACGTTCGTCTTCCATGTTTTTCGAAATGAGCTGAATCCCTTTTTCGGTGAGTTCAATCTGGTTGTGTTTTTCATCGATAACGAAGAAAAGTTCAGCATCGACCTTGTGCATGTCGCGCTGGTTGTCTTGCAGATATTGTCCTTCTGTTTTGAGCAGGTGTGCCTTGATTCCTTCTTCGCTGAGGAATTTGATAAGCGCTTTATTCTTAGGAAGGCCGCGATAGGCGCGATAGAGCGCCAGTGCACCTTCAGCCACATCGTCTTTGGAAGGCGAGCCGGCATCCGGACTGAGTTTCTTTTTTGCCAACGTCAGAAAGTCAGTCGAGGCTGCTTTCTGTGCATTCATAAGCAGTTGCACTTTAGGCTTCAGTGCGTCAAATTCCTGGTCATCGCCTTTGGGTGTTGGACCCGATATAATAAGCGGTGTTCGTGCTTCGTCGATCAATACGCTATCTACTTCATCGACGATAGCGAAGTGATGTTTGCGTTGCACGAGTTGCACAGCCTCTGTGGCCATGTTATCGCGCAGGTAATCGAAGCCGAATTCGTTGTTGGTTCCGAATGTAATGTGAGCGCGGTAAGCGTTGCGACGGGCTGCACTGTTGGGCTGATGCCTGTCGATGCAATCGACCGAAAGGCCATGGAATTCGTAGAGCGGTCCCATCCATTCCGAGTCGCGCTTGGCGAGGTAGTCGTTGACGGTTACCACGTGCACGCCTTTCTCTGCAAGGGCATTCAGGAAAACGGGTAGTGTCGCAACGAGCGTTTTTCCTTCCCCGGTGGCCATTTCGGCCACTTTCCCTCGATGCAGCGCAATACCACCGATGAGCTGAACGTCGTAATGCACCATGTCCCAGGTGGTGCGATTGCCGGCCGCTATCCAGTTGTTTTTCCAAACAGCAGTGTCGCCTTCTATAGTCACATAATCTTTAGCGGTGATGGTAGCCAGCTGCCGATCGAATGCCGATGCTGCAACGCGCAGTTCGGTGTTTTCTTTGAGTCGGCGAGCGGTTTCGCGTACGATGGCAAAGGCTTCCGGTAGGATTTCGGTGAGTACCTCCTCGATTTGGAGATCCATGTCCTTTTCGAGTTTGTCGACCTGCGCGAAAATGGCCTCTTTTTGTTCGAGTTCTGTTCCCGGCAGGGCCTCGGCTTGCACTTTCAGCTGGGCAATTTCTGCCTCGCCGTTGGCGGTGCGTTCTTTAATACGAAGCTTCAGTTTTTCCGAGCGCTGGCGCAACTCATCATTACTAATACCCGTGAGTGTTTGCCCGATTTGCTTGATTTGCTCAACAACGGGGTTGATATCTTTCAGATCCTGCTGGGTTTTGTCGCCCACCAGTTTTTTGAGGATCTTGTTAATAGCTCCAATCATAATGTTTAATGTACTTGTCCTTTTTAAGAACGGACGCAAATTTAGCACGTCGCGGGCCGTGCCGCTTTGAAAAATGGTGCCATCTGCAGTTTGGCTGACAGCCTGTCGCTTCCTTGGCCGTAAATGAAGTTAGCCGTTGATTTCCATAGCACAGGGCTGTCATGTTAAAAAGTAGGTCCCGTTGTCAATTGTTTCCTTTTGGCATTCCACGGATTTTGGGTAACCTTTGACAACGTCGAACCGGAGGAAAGACAAACAGCTAAACTGATTGAGATTCCGAGGGAAGGATGACTGAGTAATTTACCTTTTATACGTTAACCGCAAACCAACTTGCCTCTTATGGAATCCGTGGCTGAACTCGAACTTCAAGAAAGCATGACCTTACACACAGATGAACCTATTCTGAAGGAAAACCCTAACAGGTTCGTACTCTTCCCAATTGAACATCACGATATATGGCATTTCTATAAGAAGAGCCAGGCGAATTTTTGGACGGCTGAAGAAATTGATCTGGAAGCCGACCTGGTGGACTGGAATACCAAGCTCACCAACGATGAGCGTCACTTCATTAAACATGTGCTCGCGTTTTTTGCAGCCAGCGATGGTATCGTAAACGAGAATCTTGCAGAGAACTTTGTGCGTGAGGTGCAGTACACGGAAGCCAAATTTTTCTATGGTTTCCAAATTATGATGGAGAACATTCACAGCGAAACTTATTCGCTGTTGATTGATACGTATATCAAAGACACGAAGGATAAGAATTATCTATTCAAGGCAATCGATACACTGGATTGCGTGCGCAAAAAAGCCGACTGGGCGCTGCGCTGGATCAAGAACGGTTCGTTTGCTGAGCGTCTCGTGGCATTTGCAGCCGTAGAAGGGATTTTCTTCAGCGGTTCATTCTGCAGTATTTTCTGGC
>JBJTRD010000330.1:0-2347 GCA_046075945.1 Flavobacteriales bacterium | reverse complement strand
CTCTGTATAGATACTGTCGTAGTATTTCCAATTGGTTACTGGTGCCACTGCAATACCGGCCTTGTAATAATCAGCCCCTTTGGTCATACACAACGAGGTCATATATCCGCCAAAACTCCAGCCCTGAATACCAATACGCGCAGCATCCACATACGTTTGGCTGCCCATATATTTCGCAAAATCAATAAAGTCCTCTGTTTCAAGTTTGCCCAAATTCATGTAAGTGCTGTGCTTGAATTCTCTGCCGCGATACTGCGTGCCGCGAGGGTCGCAACTCACCACAATGTATCCTTGCTGACACAGCAGCTGATGCCACAAGTGCCCGCGGCCTCCCCAGGAATCCGTAACCGTGTTGCTTCCCGGACCGCCATAAATAGCAACTAGTACAGGATATTTTTTGCTCGGATCAAAGTTGGAAGGCTTCATCATCCAGCAATTCAAACTTGTACCGGATGCATTCTTGAAATTGAAAAATTCCTTCTTCGCGAGATTGTATTTCTTCATGCGTTCCTTCAACGATGCATTGTCCTTCAAAACGCGAATCACCTTACCACGTGCATCATATAGGGTGAAATCGTACGGAGTATTTGCGTCGCTATGGGTAAGGACGTAATACTTGAATCCCTTGCTGAATTCCGCACTGTTGTTGCCTCGCTGCGTGCTCATGCACATCGGTGCAGTGGGTTGCTTTTTAAAATTCACTGCATACACATGTTGCTCCATAGGGCTGGCCATACTCGACGTGTAATAGACCATTTGAGTGGCTTCATCCACTCCGTAAAAGTCAATCACATCCCACGCGCCTTTGGTGAGTTGCTTCTTTACCGCACCTGCAGCGTCGAACAGGTACAAATGATTGTAACCATCGCGCTCACTCATCCAAATGAAGCTACCATCGGCTAAAAAAGTAAGTGCATCCGAAACATCGATGTAGGTGTCTGCCTGCTCAGTGTATATAACTTGGGTAGGAACGGCGCCAAGGCTTTTTACAGAAAGGTCTGTGAGCAAAAACTCCAGTTTGTTCTGGTGGCGGTTCATGCGCATGGCGCACAGGCGATCGTTGTTCTTGGTCCACTCAATGCGCGGAATGTACTGGTCCGTGTTGCTGCCGATGTCCACCTTTCTACTCTGACCAAAATTCAGATCGTATACAAACAAACTCAAAATGCTATTGGCTTCACCCGCCTTTGGATATTTAAATCGCTCTTGTTCGGGATACAATTCACCGAAAATATCCATTGAGAATTCACGCACATTGGTTTCATCGAAACGCAAGTAGGCGATGCGGTTGCCTGCAGGGCTCCATTCAAACCCCTTTACCAGCGCAAATTCCTCTTCGTATACCCAGTCGGTAGCACCGTTGATGATCTTGTTTTTCATGCCATCGCGGGTTACCTGTGTTTCCAGCATATTGGCAATTTCTACCACAAACAAATTGTTGTCACGCACGAACGCCACATGCTTCCCGTCGGGCGAAACCTCGGCAAGCATTTGCTTTCCCTTGTTGAAATCGGTAAGCGGTGTGGTCTTCTTGGTAGGTATGTGGTAGAGGTAATAGTTCGCTGTATGACTGTAGCGATAAATAGGCTCCGATTCGGTTTCAATGAGCAGGTATTGCTCATCGCTGTTGAACTCGTAGCCGTCGAACGATTTAGTGGCGTCGCCAAAAATATCGTTTGCCGTAGCGATGACGCCCACTTCGGTGCCGCTTGCATAACTGTATTTCACGATGCGTGTACCAAATGCGTCGCTTTGATCAGTGCCCGTGTAATGCAATCCATCGTTCATGCTGTTGAAACCGCCGGCAAACTCACCCGAAAACTCGCCACCACTCCAGATGAGTGTATTCGATAGATTTTGCTGCGCACTCAATTGGAGTACAAAAAAGAAAAGCAGCGCACAGGCTGATGACTTGAATTTCATAGAATTGGTTTGGTGTGCCGAAAATACGGAATCGGGAGAAGAAAATGCAAAAGAGCAGGGAAATGGTTGCCCCAGTGAAACGGTGAAACGGTGAAGGGGAACTCACTGGCGAAGCCCACGATTTCAATCGTGGGGTTGCGGAGAATGGTTCAATTGCCCCATTGGTCCCACCGCTGAAGTGGTGGGCTTTTGTAGTTCCAGACTATATCAAGGCTTCTTATTTCAAACGCTCTACATTCGAATATACACGTTTGTGCGCGAGCTATAAGTCTGCTGACCCTCATATCCCATGAGTGCCGCGCCTGCATGATTTTACCGCTTCGTTAATCTTGATTGAGCAGAACACTCAAACCAACCTTGCCACCTGAAAAGGCATTGCCGCCTCCCAACTCCAGGTTCACAGCCATATTCCTTTTGAAGTAAT
>JBJTRD010000329.1:0-2970 GCA_046075945.1 Flavobacteriales bacterium | reverse complement strand
GGAAACATTGTCGCCGACAATCTCAGTATGTCAGACATCGGCAAGCGTGGCAAGAGCCTGGAGGAAATGTTCAGAGAAGTAACTAGGTAATAGGTAATAGGTAATAGGTTATAGGTAATAGGTGGGTACACAGTGTATTGTAGCTATCACATGCCACGTATTACCTATAACCTAACACCTATAACCTATCACCTATTTCACACACCGGTATTGGCAGCATCTTGTGCTGATTTGCTTTGTGCATTCGAGTGTAGATGGCCAGCACTTCTTGTTGTCGTTCGGAAAGAATTTCCTGATTAGTTGAAGGCTGTTCCAGGTAACGCATGGCCCATTCCAGCTCCGGGTAGGACGCGCCAATTTGATCTTCGTCTGAACGGTCGTCGCCCCACAAGCCATCGGTAGGAGCAGCCAGTAGTATTGATTGCGCTACACCCAAGTGTGCAGCCAATTCGTAAACCTCTGTCTTCATCAAGTCAGCAATCGGTGAAATGTCAACGCCACCATCGCCATACTTCGTAAAGAATCCAACGCCGAAGTCTTCCACTTTGTTACCCGTGCCTGCAACAAGAAGCCGATGAACCCCTGCGTGATAATACAGAGTAGTCATCCGCAAGCGTGCTCGAGTATTGGCCATTGTCAGATGCTGAGTGTGCTCGTCACTCGCCTGGTGTGCCATCGATTGCATGAATGAATCGTAGGCCGGTGTGAGGTCAACTCGCGCATCGGTCACTTGGGGGTAGCTGTTTTTTAACCAAGTAATGTGCTCTTGTGCGCGGCTCACTTGACTGGCCGCCTGGTGAATGGGCATTTCCAGCAACAGCGTTTTTTTTCCGGTGAGGGCGCATAGGGTAGAGGTGAGGGCAGAGTCGATGCCGCCGCTCACGCCCACTACAAATCCTTCTGTGTGGCTGGATTCGGCGTAGCTCTTCAGCCAATCGACGATGTGGTTTATAACGGATGGATGATTCATACTGAAAAAAAAGTCCCGCCAAAGATGGCAGGACTTACACATGAATGCTACGATTTTTCTAAAACAAAATTCCGACTTGAAGAGAAAGCGCATTGCTTATGCCCTTTAAATCGAATTGTTTTGGGGTATTATCCAAGACATTGAATTCAGGTTCATTGTTGGTCGATGCAACACCCTGGCCTTTCAAAATATTCGTAAAAGCATTGTTAAAACATACTCCGGCTACGATGCTGGCATCGCCGCTGAGATTGTACTCAATTCCGCCTCCAACTATGAGGCTCGCCCTGAAGATGCCAATGTCGTCAGCAATATCTTCATCTTCGATTGTCTGGTCAATGATGGCGGTTGCATCCAGCCAGCGAATGGAATCGGCGTTAGAAGCATCCTCCAATTTTTTGTAATCAATTGTTTCATCCGATTTAGCGCGAATGTTTACTCCAAGTCCGACACCTACCTGCGCCCAATAGGTGATGTAACCAATCTCGTTGGTTCTAAGCTTTAACGTGACCGGAATTTCCAGGTATCGCAGCTTATAAGTTCTATCAAGCATGGAAATGGCACGCGCACCATCTTCGGTAACGCCGTATTTATAATAGGTCATTTGACCGCCTGTATTCAATACGTTGAACCCCGTTCCGATTGCGTAGTTATCAGTGAACATTTTGTCAATCGAAACGCCAAAGCCAAAATTCAATTTATTGTCACCGGCGGTTATGTACTTACTATCTGGTTTAACCCACGACACATTCGGGTCTACGTGAAGTGCGATTTTCCATGGCTTTGTTTGTGCGCTCACAGAAGTTGTGAGCATGGCTAAGAGGATGAACGGAATAATTTTTTTCATACGATTCGTTTAACTGTTATAAAATTGCCTGTATGAGGTTTTCAAATCTATTTAAAATACCGGACCGCAACACGCACATTTTCTATTTGTTATTCATAGTTCTGTGTGGATGCGATTCGGATAAGCCGCTCGAGAAGGTAGAAATCGCTCCACAAGCCGCGACAATCAATGCAATCGTTCGTTCGTTCGATGCTGAGCTGTTCGCTTGTGATTTTAATCAGGAAAGCAAATGTTTCGATTCACTTCGAAGCGCCTATGGTACTTTTTTCTGCAGTTTCGTGGAAGATGATTTGCATCTTGCTGCTTGCTACAGCGACAGTGTCGGGCGTTTGCTGGCACAGTTTACAAGAGATCCGCAAATTGCGGCTACACACAAGGCGGTAATGGATGTTTTTCCCCCAGAAAAACGGCAGGATTTAGGTGAGTCGTTCACGGATGTTGTGCAGCGCTGGAATCATTATTTTCCATCACGTCCGGTGCCTGAAATCATTTTCTATTGCTCGGCATGGAACCGAACGATTGCTACATCGGATAGTGTGATTGGCATTGCACTCGATTGTTATCTGGGGCCGCAACATGAAATTACTCGGAGGCTTACACCTGATATATTTCCCGATTATGCGAAGGAGAACATGGATGAGCGATACATTGTGGCCGACGCAGTAAAGGGATTTTCGGCCTGGAATGCACGAAACCTATACCAACAAAAAGATCTACTAACGGAGTTGGTCTTTTTTGGTAAGGTGATGTATGTAGCAGAAGCGCTTGCCCCTTCAATTCCCGATTCAACCATGATGAGCTGGACAACACAGCAATGGGAATGGGCGCGCGCCGGTGAAGCAGAAATATGGAAAACACTGGCGATTGAGAAAACAATGTATCACTCCAAACCGTTTGAAATAAATAAATGGTTCAATGACGGGCCGTTTACCGCGGCTGTTGGAATTCCGCAGGAAAGTGCACCACAATTGGGTGTGTGGATGGGCTGGAATATTATCAGAAGCTTTATGAAAAAATACCCGGAAACAACGCTGGATCAGTTGCTGGCAGAAGGCGATAATCAGCGTTTACTATCGGCCTACGTGCCTGGCAAAAACTAATGCGGCCCTACATTTGCTCCCATGAAACTCGAACAAATCAAATTTGATATACAGCT
>JBJTRD010000328.1:0-5115 GCA_046075945.1 Flavobacteriales bacterium | reverse complement strand
CAAGCTTATTGTAAGGCTTTTATGCCGTGAAATTGGCTACAAGTCATGCATTGTAAGAAATTCAAAACGTCCCAACTCCTCCACGCAGCATTTATATCAGCCCTTACGCATTATTGAGTTTGATTGTGAATACCAGGAGGTGAGTAAATTCATCAATCCACGTTCACCCCGACTGGTGGCTCCTCTCCACAACTTATCGACTGACCCCGTTAAAATTGCCATTACGCTTTTTATGGATGAGGTGCTGGCTAAAACGCTGGCTGATGACTACGGCAACGATACGCTGTTTGTCTTTCTGAAAAACTCCATCATACTTCTGGATGATGCCATCGATGCCAAGAATTTTCATGTCTGGTGGCTCATCGAAATAACTCGCCACTACGGATTCTACCCCATGAAAAGCCCGGGGGATTTCTTTGATCTGCAGCAAGGACTATTCGTACAGTCTGCACCGGGTCATCCGCACTATTTGCAAGCGGCGGCTGCAGCAGAGCTCAAAAGGCTATTGGATCTGGAATGGCCGCAAGCGCAAATACTTGAGCTGCACAGCTCCGTCCGGAGCGAGTTACTTCTGGCGCTTGTGACGTATTTAAAACTTCATCTAAGCAATCTGCGCGAAATCAAATCGCTGGATGTATTGCATGCTGTATTTCACTGAGCCGATGGTGTTGTATTTTCGCTCGCGCTTCCCGGTATGCAGTTCGCAAACGTCATAGGACAACACACTTTAAAAGAGCGTCTCACGAATACCTATCGTGAGGGCAGAATTGCACATGCCCTTCTGTTTTTGGGTCCGGAAGGTAGCGGAAATCTCGCGCTAGCGCTGGCTTTTGCGCAATACATTGCATGTCCGAACCGTTCTGAAACCGACTCTTGCGGTGTATGTCCAACTTGTAAAAAGATTGACCAACATCAGTTTGCAGATCTGCATTACACTTTTCCTTTTTTCAATAAAAACGAAGGCAGTGAAAAAACAACCTGCAATGATTGGTTAACCCCGTGGCGCAACCATTTGCGTCAATCGCCCTATACGACCGTTGATGAGTGGCGAAGCGAGATTACGGAAGACAACAAGCAACTCATCATGTCGGTGTATGAGGCAGCGAACATCATGCAGCACCTTTCACTGAAAAGTTATGAAGGTGGGTATAAGTTTCAGGTAATCTGGATGGCGGAATACCTCAAGCCGGACACTGCCAACAAACTGCTTAAAATCGTAGAAGAACCACCTGAAAAAACAATTTTTCTTTTTGTAGCCGCCAGCCTTGAGAACATGCTACAGACCATCTTGTCGAGGGTACAAGTCATTTATGTTCCGAAAATAGAAGACGCAGAAATATTGAATTCACTCGCTGCGCTCGGCGCTCCGCAAGAGAAAGCCACAGAAATCGCGCACTTTGCTCATGGCGACTGGAACAAGGCCCTGCAGCTGCTGAATGCCAAAAATCCGGATGAGAATTATGCCATTCAGTTTCAGCATTGGATGCGCATGTGTTACAAAAAAGATGTTCCCGGCATCATTCGCTGGTCGGATGAAATGCATAAGATAAGCCGCGAAGATCAGAAACATTTTCTGACGTACGCACTCGATCAGGTAAGGCAAAACCTGGTTCTTAATTACGCAGGTGCCGATTTTGTTCGTCTCAATCATTCTGAAAAAAGCTTCTCCGACAAGTTTGCGCCCTTTATCAATGATTTAAATGCGGAGGAGTTGATGGAAGAAATCACCGAAGCTTTCCATGATGTTTCCAGAAACGCGTACACAAAACTGGTGCTGACCGATCTGTCTTTCAAGCTACATTATTTGCTAACTCGCAAAGCGGAAGCGTAAATTCAGTTTTGCCATCCGGAGTTGTTGGCAAAAGATGGAAGTTCTCAGCAGGAAATGATTTTCCTCCCTATTTTTGACCGAGTTGAAAGAAAAGGCAACCCATAGTGGTTTAGGCCTGTTGAAGTTGATAAATCATGACAGCCATTTGTGACTGTCTTACACTATTAGTATGGGATGTTCAAGTTGTTCCTCAGGAGGTTCAGGCCTTCCGGGAGGATGTAAAAATAATGGTGCATGTGGCACCTATGGTTGTAATAAACTGGAGGTATTCGACTGGCTCGCCGGCATGGAATTGCCACAAGGGCAAAAGCCGTTTGATATCGTTGAAATTCGTTTTAAGAATAGTCGTAAAGGTTTTTTCCGTAATTCCGGAAACCTCGAGTTGTATGCCGGCGATGTCGTGTGTGTCGATGTATCGCCCGGCTTCGATGTTGGCGTTGTAAGCCTAACAGGCGAGTTGGTAAAAATCCAAATGAAACGCAAGGACATTAAAGACAATTACGAAGTCAAAAAAGTACTTCGTAAAGCGACAGAAGACGACATCAAGCGTTGGCAAGATGGTCGCAAACTGGAGAGCACCACCATGATGCGTGCTCGGACCATCGCGCGCGATCTGCGTCTGGAAATGAAGTTGAGCGATGTGGAATACCAGGGTGATAAATCCAAAGCGACGTTCTACTATACAGCCGACGACCGTGTCGATTTCCGCGAACTTATTAAGCGCTACGCTGAAGAATTCAGAGTGCGCATTGACATGCGTCAAATAGGCTATCGCTTCGAGGCAGGCCGTTTGGGAGGAATCGGAAGCTGTGGTCGTGAGCTTTGTTGTTCGAGCTGGCTCACCGATTTCCGGGCGGTCAGCACAAGCGCAGCCCGCTATCAGCAGCTCTCGCTGAATCCCACCAAACTGGCAGGACAATGCGGCAAACTCAAATGCTGCCTGAATTTCGAACTGGATCAGTACGTCGAGGCCATGCGCGATTTCCCGTCGGTTAACACACGTCTTCGATTACCAAAAGGGACGGCCTTTCATTTTAAGACTGACATTTTTCAGCGTATCATGTATTTCATATACGAGGGGCAACCCGGTGAGGCGCCATTCCCGCTCAGTGTTGACTCTGTGAAGGAGATTTTAGAGAAAAACAAGAAGGGTATTGAGATAGAAGACTTCGATCAATTCCTGATAGAAGAGACTGTCGAAAAAGACACTGACTTTGCGGAAGTAGTTGGACAGGACAGCCTCACTCGCTTCGACAAATCACGCAGTCGCTCGCGTGGAGGTAAAAACCGCGGCCGCAAAGGCGATGGAAAAGCCCCCGGTGAAAGATCCGACAGAGGACCGCGACCTGCAAATGATTCGAAAGCGAACAACCCCGGAAGACAGGAACGGCGCAACCCATCGGACCGACCCAAACAAGGTCCACCACGCGGAGGCAACAATCCGCGCAACGATCGGGGCCCCCGCGAACCCAAGAGTACAAACCCACCAACCGAAGGGACGGCCGGGCCAACTAATCAGCCCAAAAGCAACGACAACAGAGGGCGCGGCGGTCATCGCAATCAACGTCACCGAGGCAACAAGGGAAACCCACAAGGTGGCAATCCACCGGCAAGCAATCCACCTGCATGAGAAAGATAGCCTTTCTTTTTATTTGCGCAATTGGACTAATCGCATGCACGCAAAAAAGTGAATTTGAAGGCAACCAACCTATCAACCACAGCGGTTGGGGCGCGAATGAACCCGTGCATTTTGAATTTGAAACGCACGACACCGTCAAACTACACAATTTTTATATCGACGTTCGAAACAGTGAAGACTATCCGTTCAGCAATATTTTCTTCTTTGTTGAAATGGAATTTCCCAACGGCAAAAAATCCATAGACACGGTAGAGTGTCAGTTAGCAGACGACCAAGGACGTTGGCTCGGCACGGCATCAGCAAGCCTGCACGACCATGAATTTCTTTATCAAAGAGGCAAACAATTTCCGCTTGGGGGGCGCTACAAAGTGGACATTCGCCAAGGCATGCGTCAATCGCCACTCCAGGGCATTACCGACATCGGGTTTAAACTCACTCACACGGAGCCCTAAACACTCCTTTTCTGTGCTATTTGAACTCGGAAAAAATTCGACTGTTTACTCTTTATTTCCTAGGCATCCGCTTAATTTTACCGCCAATTCAAAAAACCCGTTTTAGGAGAATATGGAATCATCACCATCCCTTGCCGCCCAGTATTTACCAATACTGGCAATGGCAGCAATTGCACTTGGATTTGTTGTTACCACCATGCTTGCCACTCATTGGCTCGGACCAAAAAGGAAAACGAATGTCAAAAGTGATCCTTTCGAATGCGGTGTTGAAGTTCAGGGGAATGCTCGCTCACCATTTTCCATTAAGTATTTTCTGGTAGCCATTCTCTTCGTCTTATTCGATGTGGAAGTTATCTTCATGTATCCTTGGGCAGTAAACTTCAAAGAACTTGGGATATTCGGACTGATTGAAATGTTTTCTTTTATGGCCTTGATGATTGTAGGATTAATCTACATTATTCGACGAGGCGCATTAAAGTGGGAATAGCACAGAGGATAGCACACTTCACGAAATTATCATCATGACAACCAACGTTGATATCAAAAGCGAATACAAGCCTGAAGGCCTCGAAGGCCAGGGTTTTTTCGCAACCAGTCTCGATAAAGCTGTGGGGTTGGCCCGCGCCAACTCATTGTGGCCCCTTCCATTTGCCACATCCTGCTGTGGTATCGAGTTCATGGCTACTATGGCATCACATTACGACTTGTCGCGCTTCGGAATGGAGCGTTTGAGTTTCTCGCCACGGCAGGCCGATTTGCTCATGGTAATGGGCACCATCTCCAAGAAAATGGCTCCTATTCTGCGGCAGGTATACGAACAAATGGCTGAGCCCAAATGGGTGCTTAGCATGGGTGCTTGTGCAAGCAGTGGAGGGATATTCGATACATACTCCGTATTACAGGGTATCGACCGCATCATACCGGTCGATGTGTACATACCCGGTTGTCCGCCTCGCCCGGAACAAGTGCTCGATGGTATCCTGAAAATACAGGAGCTTGCCAAAAATGAAGGTCGCTCACGACGAACTTCTCCCGAATACAAAGCCATGCTTGCCAAATACGGTCTCGAATAATGCACCACGAAATTCACCCCAATGCATCTCCGGCAACCATTGAGTTGCACAACCATATTAAAGATGCACTCATCCAATCGTTCGGCGACGACATAACCGGCTCACATATCGACTACGATT
>JBJTRD010000327.1:0-2199 GCA_046075945.1 Flavobacteriales bacterium | reverse complement strand
TAAGAATTTTTCCACCGATGGCTTCAAGGTTAAAGTATCGGAAGAAGTTGGCCTTATCGGTTTCAGTTTTACTGATAACGGTTATGTCTTGTATGTTGGATAGCAGATTCGCTCCGTAGATACAGGTCTCAATTTGTCGTAGGGCCTGATCTCTTCGCAGCGCTTTATCGCCGGCATAGCGCACATAATTTTCGTAGGCCGTAATGGCGTCCTTGAACTGATAGTTGAGGTGATAGGCTTTTCCCAGAAAGAAATAAACGTCGGGATTATTGACACTTTTATTGATGGCTGCATTGAGGTAGCGCACCGCCTTGGTTTTGTCAGGGTCTCCATAAATAGCACATGCTCCGAATTTGAATGTGTATTCTGCGTGGTTCGGATAGAGCGAAACCAGCTGGGAGTAGAGGGGGAATGCCTTGAGGTAAGCTCCCTGTTCGAAGTACGCATCTGCTTCTTTGATGAGCTGGTCTTCCGTTCCTTTTTGGGCGAAAGAGACTTGAACGGACACCAGCGCGCATAGCGCGATAAACCATGATTTTGTTTGATTCATTGTGTTTTTTATTAAAAAACGATTTGGCGTGAACCGCACCTGTTACAGACCACTTGCCATCGGGTTCATGCCGCAGGCATGCATTTTCCGATAGGGCATGACGATTCCAACAGGATACCCGCTCACAAGTATACAAAATGCCCCAAGATTCTCAAACAACTTTTTTGCTCTCAGGAGTTTATGAGAAGGGGAGTGTGTACAAGTTGGTTTGTATTTTTGGACGCATGAATACGCTGTGGGCATTGCTCCGGAAGGAATGGCTGATAGAGTGGAGGCAGAAGCATGCTCTTGCCGGTGTAATCCTGTATGTGTTGGCAACCGTGTTCGTCTGTTATCTTGGTTTTCAGCGAATTGAATCGGCGAAAACGTGGGCGATTCTCCTTTGGTTAACCGGACTTTTTACAGCCTTCAATGCTATGCAAAAGACCTTTGCGTCCGAGTCGCCAGGCACTCAACTGTTCATTTACACCCTAGCGCATCCTCGATTTATCATCCTTTCAAAGGCGATTTACAACGCTCTTTTCGTTGCATTTCTTAACATATTGAGCGCGATGCTCTTCCTGTTGTTTTTCGGTAATGAAGCGCTTGAGTCGATGGATTGGATTCAGTTTTTACTTGGGCTTTTTTTGGGTAGTACAGGCCTTGGACTCGCCCTTACGTTTGTTGCAGGCATCGCATTCAAATCGGAGGGTGGGGTAGGATTGGTGGCCATTCTGGGTTTTCCCATACTAATGCCTTTGCTCATAACAATCGTGCGTCATTCGACGGCTGCTATTGAAGGAGCCTCTATGTTACAGAACAGTTTAAATCTTCTGGTGTTATTCGTTTTGAACGTCGTTTCATTTGTGCTGTCTTATGTGCTGTTCCCCTACCTTTGGCGAGAATAAGGGCGTGGCACTACCCATAGCCGATTGCTTAGCAAGGAATGAAGAATTGGATTAAGATACTCTGTGCCGGATTACTGCTTTATTCTGCAGTTTTCTCGTTGTGGCATCCAATGGCCCCCGGTGGTCTCGCTGTAAGTGCAACCGAGTTGCATCCCGGACGCAACGAGTTTGAGTTTTCTGGCTACGCCACCCATTTCCAGCAAGCGGAAAGTTCCTTGCAGGTGTTTGTGTCGGTCGATACTTCGGCTGTCTACTGTGCAGATGTTCTGCAGGTAGTTGACGATGCGCACGTCATTTTGAGTGTCTATCTTCCCGATACGATTTCGTCTCAGCGATTCGGTTTTGCAGCTAACAATGAAATCGATGGAACTGTGCTCGTTGATTCACCGGTAGGTCATGAAGGTTTTGTTTTCGAGGCAGGCCGCACCAACAGCGATTGTACCTACCGTGTAAAGCAAGAAGATTTTTCGCGTTTCGGTTTTCCTTTTCAACCCATCATTATAGAGAGTATTCGCAACCTTATGTGGCATGTGCCCATGTGGTTTACCATGTTTGTTCTTATGTCAATCAGTTTTGTTTATAGCATTCGTGCATTGGGCAAAGAGAACGGACGAGTGGATCTTCATCACGATTTGAAAGCTTCGTCAGCGGCCGCTGTGGGGCTTGTTTTTTGTGTATTGGGTTTAATAACAGGTTCTCTTTGGGCTCGATTCACCTGGGGCGATTGGTGGACCAACGATCCGCAGTTGAATGGCGCAATGG
>JBJTRD010000326.1:0-2817 GCA_046075945.1 Flavobacteriales bacterium | reverse complement strand
CAAAAATTCTCATACAGATGGATGAGTCACAGGCCAATCATCTCAAAGCGTATGGAATCGCCTACTGGATTTTGCAAAACAAGATCCCGATGGAATGGCTGCTCAACTACCGGGGAGGTAGTTTCCTGGTCGATAACTTTCCTGATATTTCAAAAGAATGTAGCATTCGCGGCGTGAGCTATCAGGTGATTGCTGACGTACAAGCGAATCAAATTTATTCTGAGATAGCAGATCCCGAAGTGAATATGGAGCGCGTGAAGCTGGAAGTTGCGCCCAAGATTGCCGTGTATTCTCCTCCCGGAAAATTACCGTGGGACGATGCGGTGACTCTCGTCTTGACATACGCAGAGATACCTTACACCATTATATACGACCCGGAAATTATTCGCAATGAGTTGCCCAAATACGATTGGCTGCATTTGCACCACGAAGATTTTACGGGCCAATATGGTAAGTTTTATCGCAGCTTTAAGAGTGCCGCATGGTATCAGGAAGAGGTTCGCTCACAAGAAGCACTGGCCACCTCGCTGGGCTTTCCAAAAGTGTCGGAAATGAAGCGTCAAGTAGCAGTCAACATTAGAAACTTTGTTACCGGAGGAGGATTTCTTTTCACTATGTGCAGTGGCACCGACTCTTTCGACATCGCACTGGCCGCGGAAAATGTCGACATTGTGGAAAGTGTTTTCGACGGTGACCCCAGCGACCCCTCTGCCCAGAGCAAGCTCAACTATCAGAGCGGCTTTGCTTTTCAAAATTATCGTCTCGACAAAGACCCCAACATCTATGAGTTCTCCGACATCGATGGCACCGACGATCACGGAAAACTTACAGAAATCAACGACTTCTTTACACTCTTCGACTTCTCGGCCAAGTGGGACATTGTTCCCACCATTCTCACGCAAAATCACACGCAGGTCATCAAGGGCTTCATGGGGCAAACCACGTCATTCCGCGACAAGTTTATCCGCAGCAATGTGACCATCATGGGCGAAACGAAAAGCGTAAAATGTGCAAAGTACATACATGGTGAACTGGGCCAGGGACAATGGACCTTTTACGGCGGCCACGACCCGGAAGACTACCGCCACCTGGTAGGTGATCCTCCCACCGATTTGAACCTGCACCCTACTTCACCGGGCTACAGGCTCATTCTGAACAACATTCTTTTCCCGGCAGCGAAAAGGGAAAAGCAGAAAACGTAATGCCCGTTTGTACAACAACACAAAAGCCCCGCATAGCGAGGCCTTTGTGATGTTTAACCCATCGGCAATGAACAAACTGCCTTTGGTCTTTTTGAATGGGATTATCCCAAATAGGATTTCAAAATTTTACTGCGGCTGGTGTGCTTCAGACGGCGAATCGCCTTTTCCTTTATCTGACGCACACGCTCGCGGGTAAGATCGAAACGTTCGCAAATTTCTTCCAGTGTGAGCGGATGTTCTCCGTTCAAACCGAAATACAAACGAACCACATCGGCCTCACGGCTGGTGAGGGTGCGCAATGAACGCTCAATCTCTCTACGAAGCGACTCGTGCAACAAATCAGTATCCGGTGATGGTGTATCATTGGTTTGAAGTACGTCGTACATCGTGCTGCTGCTATCATCACCATCCTTCAATGGAGCATCCATTGAAACGTGACGACCGCTGTTGCGCATCGATTGCTTCACCTCGTCGAGTGTCATTTCCAATACTTCCGCCAATTCGGCCGGTGTTGGTGGGCGCTCAAACTCCTGCTCCAGCTTCGCAAATGCCTTGTTGATTTTGTTGATAGAACCAATCTTATTCAAAGGCAGACGCACAATACGCGACTGCTCAGCCAATGCCTGAAGAATAGACTGACGAATCCACCATACGGCATACGAGATAAACTTAAAACCGCGGGTCTCATCGAAACGCTGAGCTGCCTTAATCAATCCGAGGTTTCCCTCATTAATCAAGTCGGGCAAACTCAATCCTTGGTTTTGGTACTGCTTGGAAACAGAAACCACGAATCGCAGGTTGGCCTTGGTGAGTTTCTCCAATGCTACCTGATCGCCGGCCTTAATACGCTTGGCCAACTCCACTTCTTCTTCCGCAGTGATCAGATCTACGCGACCAATCTCCTGCAGATACTTATCCAACGACGCGGTTTCCCGGTTCGTTACCTGTTTGGTGATTTTTAATTGCCTCATGTATTGTTTTCAATTGTGTGGGGAAACTCCCCGTTTAAGCAAAAATTGTAAGGTCGAACGCGTGCAATAATAGGAATAACCTATACTCACACCAATTAGTTCGCCTGAGCTTCAGGCTTTGGCAACAACACCTTGCGCGACAGCTTGTATTTACCGTTCTTGGGGTCCTTTCCAATCACCTTCACCTTCACCTTATCGCCTTCCTTCAGCACGTCGCGCACATTCTCAATACGATGCCAGTCAATTTCTGATACGTGCAACAGCGCATCTTGTTTCGGAAGAATTTCAACAAAAGCACCGAAGGCCTGTATGTTCTTCACGACACCGTCATACACCTCACCCACTTCAATCTGCGGAGGGAATACGATGCTGCGCACACGCCTCAACGCTGCATCGAGATTGTCCTTGTTGGCAGAGGCAATCTCAACAACGCCTTTATTGTCCACTTCGGTAATCGTAATGACCGTTGAAGTTGTCTTCTGAATCTCCTGAATAATCTTACCGCCGGGGCCAATCACTGCACCAATGGTGTCGCTCGGAATTTCCACACTAACAATTCGAGGAGCATGTGGCTTATAATCTTCGGCAGGCTTGTCGATGGTCTTCATCATCTCGCCCAAAATGTGCAAACGACCCTGACGGGC
>JBJTRD010000325.1:0-3049 GCA_046075945.1 Flavobacteriales bacterium | reverse complement strand
GTTGTGATAATGAGCGTTCAACTTGGACAACGAGTTCTTTGGTTGGAACCAATATGAGACATCGGGCGTCGATGCCTTGCGCATACTTCAGCGTTTGCAAAAGTGGAAGCAGGTAGGCGGCTGTTTTACCCGTGCCCGTTTGTGCGATGCCTATTACGTCTTGTCCGGCAAAAATGCGCGGAATGGCCTTCAGTTGTATTTCTGTAGGCGCGGTGTAACCTGCTTCTTCAATGGCATTAAGAAACTGTCGTGTGAGATTGAGTTCTTCGAACATGCTCATTGTGGTTACACTTCGTCTTCGGTTAGCCACTTGTAAATTTCCGGTGCCCGGTAGTTTTTCATCCGTTCGATGAGGCGCGTAGCATCGTCGTCTACCAGAATCAAATCGTGCACTATTTGCGAGAGAAAACCTTCCTTGCACATGTGCCCGACAAACGCAACGAGGTGATTGAAGTAGCCGTTCACGTTGAGAAGTCCAATGGGATATTCGTGCATGCCGAGTTGGCCCCAGGTTAGAATTTCGAATAATTCATCGAGCGTACCATATCCGCCGGGCAACGCCATGACACCCTGGCTGAGCCGGTGCATCAGCATTTTGCGCTCGTGCATGGTTTCAACCACATGAAGATTGGTCACTCCGTAATGTGTAACCTCTTTGGTGCGCAGAAATTTCGGGATGACTCCTGTAACTATTCCACCTTCAGCGAGTGCTCCGTCTGCCACCGCTCCCATGATGCCAATTTTCCCTCCGCCAAAAACAACTTCGATGTTGTGGGCTGCGAGCAACGCACCGACTTGAAGTCCGGTTTCTTTGTAAATGGGATTGTCTCCTTCGCTTGCGCCGCAGAAGACCGTGATGCTTTTCATGAGCGCAAGATACGCCTTCGGTTAGTTTTTAATGAGGCGCAAAGTGGATCCGTCCTTGCGTCTCACAACGTACATCCCCGGCTGCCAGTTGGAGGTGTCGATGGATAGTTCGTTTTTGAAGTTCACGATTTGCTTGCCTGTTAGGTCGAATACACTTGCCGTAACGGGCCCGTTGAAATATACCCATTCACTAGTAGGGTTGGGAAATGCTGTCCAATGTGTTTCACTGCTTTCATGCACGTAGATGGTGCCTTCGTTATTGCTTGCATCGGGAGTGGAAACCACGAAGAGCACCCATTCATCGGCTCCGTCGGTGATGCGGCCCAGTGAGGTGTCGGGGGCGATATAACTCCATTGAATTTCGTCGGCGAGTGTATAGCCGTCGGGGCTTGCCAGGCTGAGGTATTCACCGTTGTTCGATAGGCGGAAGTCGGCATGCAACACTCCTTGCTCTGCGTCGGCATCGGCCCAGAACAGCAGCCAGCCATTGGCGGGTACCGTCACACTGTCGGGAAAAGAAGTAGGGACGACCCATTTGTTGCGCACTTCCGGATCGTCACTGAAGTAGTAGCCTCCGAGGTTGACAGGATAATTGTTGGGATTGTACACTTCGAACCAGTCCTCCAACTCACCCACATTATCAGTAATGCCATTTTGATTGGCTGCAAGCAATTCATTGATGACGATGTTTTCGGGCTGAATGACGATGAGTTGATTGGTAACTGTGGGAGTAGGCGAAGGGAAATCGATGCTCGATGAGGCACCATCGGAAGCACGTCCCCAGCTGTGGTCGGCCATGGTTGCAGGATAAGCGTATGTATCGATAACACTCACCCCATCGGGGCCAATGAGCTGAATGCTTGCCCCTCCTGTAGGCAATTGCAGAGGGCTGTGGTTAACATCGTCGAGCAGGTCGTTGTCGCACCAGATGAGGAGGAAACCACCCGCAGGAATGACGGTTCTCGCAGGTCTTGTATTGGGCACTTGCCAGGGTGTTCCGCCATCGATGCTGATGCGATAATTGGCAAGATTGACTTGATGGGCGTTTGGGTTATAAATCTCAAACCATGGCTCGAATTCGTTCTCAAGATCGTCGTAGGTAGAGGTATTGATGGGCTGCACTTCATTGATGAAGAGCAAGTCGTTGTTTTGAACTTCGAAGTTGTTGTCGTCGAATGTGACGTTGTTAAAATATTGCCACTGCGGACAACCATCGCAGGCGCGGCCCCAGCTTACATCCGGAGCCATTTCAGGATAAGAAATGCTATCTACAATGGTTGTTCCGTCAGGCGCTGTGAGAAGAAAGGTTTCACCTTCGCTGTTGAGCACAAATCCGGCATTATGATCGGCACCCTGTGAGTTGTTATTGTTGAAATCATCGTCAATCCATAATACGAGAAAATTATTAGGCAGTATTGTAGTGACACCTGCATCGACAGCTGGTATTTGCCACTTCGTCAAAGAGTCGGGATCATCGCTGATGTAATATCCTGCGAGATTAGTAATGGGGCTGCCTGACGGGTTATAAATCTCCACCCAGTCGTCGTATTCAAAGAAATCATCCATTACAATCGTTTGATTGTTTGTAAGGATTTCGTTGATACGCAGGTTGAGGTTTTGGGCGTGTGCGGTGATGCACAGCGTCATGAGGCAAAGGCAGAGAATTCGTTTCATATTGATGGGCTGTAAAGTTAAGCTATTGTTGTTGTGAGATGAATTCGATTCGAGGTGCTTTGTGTGATGAAGATGTTATCCGAGCTGTGCTCGGATGAATTGAAAGTGAAGCCCTTCGGGCTTCGGAGTGGCGCGAGAGGCGAGTTGTTTGCGGTGCGGTCGTGGGTTTGTGCTCCCGAGTTGCACTCGGGGTAATGGAAGTGAAGCCCTGCGGGCTTCGGAGCCTGTCGGTGGCCTGTTTTAGTTAATAACAAAGTGCAATCGATCGGTAGCTGAGCGAATAGCGCGGGCAACGCTGCGCTAAGCCCGTGCCATAAGTCGATCGGTAGCTGAGCGAAGTCGAAGCTCGTAATTAGATTACAATGAGGGCGTTTTTATTTGGCGTCGCTAATCAGAAAAATCGGGAAGAAATCTTGCCGGTGTGAGGCACACCTTTTCTTACCTTTCAACCATGGCTGAACGCGCTATTATGCATATGGACCTGGACACGTTTTTCGTGTCGGTGGAG
>JBJTRD010000324.1:0-4721 GCA_046075945.1 Flavobacteriales bacterium | reverse complement strand
CGCTCGGAGTAATTTACAGTGAAGCCCTGCGGGCTTCGGGGTGTATAGGAGGCCAATGCACGAACCTATGGTGCTTGACCGCCTACACCCTCACCCCCATCACACAAATATCATCGACCTGTTCCTGCGAGCCGCGATATTGGTCGTGGTGTGCCATCAATCGCTTGCGCTGTTCGTCCATAGGTAAATGCGCTATGCTAAGCAACAACTCCCGGAAGCGCGCGCGTGTGAACTTCTTGTTGTTTTCACCACCAAACTGATCGGCATAACCATCGGTGAAGAGATAGATAATATCACCTTCTTTGAGTGTGACTTCATGCGTAGTAAATGGCTTTGGATTGTATGCTTTACCTATAGGCTGCTTGTCCGCTTTTATCTCTTCCATACTCTGTTCGCTGGCGCGGAAAATCCAAATAGGATTGTTGGCCCCGGCCCACAATAGCTTGCGGTTTGTTGTATCGAGGGCACACAACGAGGCGTCCATTCCATCTTTCACCTCTTCATCACTCTTAGCAAAGTTTTCTATTACCAGTTCCCTCGCCTGATTGAATATTTCACCCGGGCTTCGCAATGCAAACTCGTTCACCAATCGACTTAACGCATTATTACACACCACGCTTACCATTGCACCCGGAACGCCGTGTCCTGTGCAATCGCAGGCCGCGAAATAAACGGCATCATCCAATGACTCCATCCAATAGAAATCACCTGCAACAATGTCTTTAGGCAGATAGAGAATAAATGACTTTTTGAGAAACTCCTTTATTAAACGTGGGGGCGGAAGAATGGCGGTTTGTATGCGCTTGGCGTATTCGATAGAGTCCAGGATTTCCCGATTCTTTACTTCTACCATTTCCTTTTGTTGCTCTACCTCCACTTTCTGCTCCCGAATAACTCGCGTTGCCTCGTCTACATTGATTTCCAGTTGCTTCTGGCGCAACTTGAGCGAATGCTCTCGCCACTTTATAATAAGAACAACGATAAACGCGTAGATACCATATGCCCACCATGTGAGCCACCATGGTGGACGAACTACAAAAGCAAATTCGATTGGTGCACTCCATATACCTTCACTATTCATGGCCTGCACCATGAAAACGTAATCGCCACCGGGCAAATTCCCATATGGTGCCTCATTGCGAAAAGTCGGGGCGCTCCAGTCGGCATCCAGCCCTTCCAGTTTGTAGCGATATTTCACACGCTCCGGACGGTGCATCGTTATTCCCACAAAACGAAAGGTCAGATAGTTGTTGTTGTGCGCCAAAGAAAGACCGCTCGGCACTCCATACCAGGAAGACAAACTGTCAATGCGAAAATCTCCCACCTCTACACCATTTCCCAACGTTATGCTGGTATCCTTTACTGCATGAATTTCACGCCAGTTGATTCCTTCGTTAAATAAATCAAGGCCCGTTAGTTGAACATTTGGCGCCAAACTATCTCTATATAAATTGGCCGTTCGGAAGGCCGTTAGACGATCATCAGCACCAATCCACAAGGTGCCGTCGGTCGACTCATAAAGTGCGTTTAGGTTACAACCTATGCCCAGGAAGCCGTCGGAATAGTCAAAGACATTAAATAACCGTGGCTCATTTTTTATCAATCCATGTTCGTTTGTAGTGTCAACGTTACCTGCGTTCGATGGCATATTCAATTTACCCGGAAATGTTTGATTCAAGCCAAATCGACTTCCCAACCATACAGCGCCCCCCGAGTTGAAACGCTCTTCACACATACTGAATATTATATTATTACTCAATCCTTCTTCTGTTGTGTAGTTGGTGATGGAATACCCATCATAACGGGCAAATCCGCCACCATAGGTTCCAAACCACATGCAGCCGGAATTGTCTTCGAGCATACTTATAACCCGATCGTTGGGCATACCTTCTTTGGTCTTGAAATGTCGGAAGACAATTCCATCATATTGCGTTACACCGCCTCCTTGTGTTCCAAACCATATATTACCGCGGTGATCTTCGCTCATACAAATAACCACGTCATGACTTAACCCATTTTGTTTTGTATAATGCGTGAACGATTGTCCATCAAAACTGCATGCTCCGCCACCTCTTGTGGCAAACCATACTCTACCTTTTCGATCCTCGAGTATATTAAAAACATCGTGGCCGCTCATTCCGACTTCTTTCGTAAAATGAGCAAATGTTTTTCCGTCGAATCGTGCGGCTCCTCCCTGCATCCCAAACCAGAGATTTCCTGAGCTATCCTCATAAACACAATAAATTTCGTTGCTGCCCAACCCTTGATCGACCGAATAACGCGCGAACTGTTTACCATCGTATCGGGAAACGCCTCCTCCCCTGGTTCCGAACCATAGTGCCCCATTTTTATCCTCACATATGCTCGATACTTTATCACTCGGCAATCCCTCATCAGTGGTATAGTGCTGGAAAAGCAAATCGCTGTAACGGGCAACACCTCCTCCTTTCGTTGCGAACCAAAGATTCTCCTCTCGGTCTTCCAATACCTTATATACAATATCACTGCTCAATCCTTCATGAGTCGTCATATGAAAAAACGTCTGACCATCAAAGCGGGTAACGCCATTACCCTCTGTAGAAAACCACAAATGGCCCTTTCGATCTTCCAGAATGTCCAATACACTTGCAGATGCTACGCCCTTGTCGTCTTTTAATATGTGAATTAGTTTTCCATCGAAGTAACCAACTCCGCCCCTTTCGCAGCCGAACCAAATACTACCATCCTTGCCTTCGCATAAGCAGTTCACCTGAGCATTGGGAAGACCTTGGCGGGCATTATATTGCTCAAAACCTCCATTCAAAAATCGGACTATACCATTTCCTGCGGTACCTAACCAAATTGTTCCTGACCTGTCCTCCAATATCGAAGTGATTGAATCGCTGCCCAATCCTTGAGCCATAGCATATCGTTCGAATTGCTCGCCATTATACCGGATAACACCTCCTCCCAAGGTTCCAAACCATAGCACCCCCATTTGATCTTCCAACATGCACGATACGCTATTTCCCAGCGGCGAACCTGATAATGGAATATTGCGAAAACTTCTCCCGTCAAATTTTGATACTCCACCACCATCGGTTCCCAACCAAATGTTTCCACTTCTATCTTCCAGAATACACTTTACATGGTCATTACTCAATCCCTCCATTTTGGTATAATGTGTAAATGACTTTCCGTCGTAGCGGGTAACACCACCACCCGTCCCAAACCACAGATTCCCTGTGCGATCTTGAAAAACACAACTTACAATATCGTGCTTCAATCCTTGCAGTTTACTGAAATAACCAATACTCGCTGAATTACGGTCTTTTATAGCGAGATTCCTTACCTCAACAACTTCCGGTTGGCGAGCACTTACCATTACACTCTCGACAATCAATAACTCAGGATTTTTAAATAATCCGGTACCGGGAATACAAACAACAGGAGGACCGGCTACAATCTCTTGTGATTCGACAACGCCAGAAACATTGGTATTGGCCATGACAATCGATGGTATACCAGCCGGAGTTTTCTTGAGCACTTTCTCATTGAATGGAATTACTTGCGGGGGCTCAACGCTGTCGGTTGGCACAATGAATGGTTTCGCTTCCGCAATAACCCTGTTCTTTTGTTGCTGGCGGTGATCTTCATCACCCGAACAAGAAAACAGCACAAACAGAAATAAACATACAACGATAAAACGCATGGCGCCAATATACGCGAAGCACGCGTTATGATCTCTGGTTATTGAGGACTAGGTAGTGAGCACTGGGTGTGTATGAAACGTTGATAGGTAGTAGGTATGAGGGATGGGCTGTGAGGGATACGGTGTTGGGTATTTGAAATATAAATCTATCGCTCTATTCTCAACTCGAGTACCCAGGACTCTTTCCCTAGTCCTCAGTACCCAGTACCCAGTCCTCCGTACTCAGTGCCCATCACGACAACCCACTTACCACTCCGTTGGCATCGATGTCCATGCCTTCGCTGGCGGGTATAACGGGCAGTCCGGGCATGCGCATCATATCGCCCAAAATGGGAATGATGAAACCAGCACCAACTGCAAACTCGAACTCGCGCACCGTAACCGTAAAGCCGATGGGGCGGCCCACCTTCGACTCGTCGTCGCTGAACGACTTTTGAGTTTTTGCCATGCACACCGGCAACGCTGCTAGGCCAAGTTTGTCGATAATCTTCAAATCGCTTTCGGCATCCTTGGAAAAATTCACTCCATCGGCTCCGTAGATTTCAGTTGCGATTCGAACGATTTTCTCCTTCACAGGCATCGACCAATCATAAAGCGGCTTGAAATTATTCTTACCCGAATCGATTTCGGCTACCACTGCATGCGCAAGTTCCTTCATGCCCTCGCCGCCTTGGGCAAAGCCCCTAGCAACAACCGCTTTAACGCCCAGCTCTGCACATTGAGCAATCACATAGTTGAGCTCTTCTTCGCTATCGGTCGGGAAATGGTTGATCGCAATCGTAGGGTTGATTCCAAATTTCTTACAGTTTTCGATATGCTTGGCCAAATTGCCAAACCCTTTGGTGACCCTTTCCATAGAGGCAATATTATATTCCTCCTTCTTGGCGCCCCCATGGTGGCGCAGCGCCCGAATGGTAGCCACCAGCACAACGGCATCTGGTTTCAACTTACCATAACCGCACTTGATATTCATGAATTTCGCAGCACCCAAATCAGCACCAAATCCGGCTTCCGTAACTACATAGTCAGA
>JBJTRD010000323.1:0-3353 GCA_046075945.1 Flavobacteriales bacterium | reverse complement strand
AGCTCCGTATCGCTGCCATTGCCACCAAAGCAATCATTTTCAGAGGCCAGGCTATCGCACGAAATGGTAGTACTCAACGTAAAACTAATGTTCTGCCAGGGAACGGGATTTCCCGCTGCATCGGTAAGAGAGGTTAGATTGATATTGTGCGAAGTGGTGGAATCCGCAATGTAAACGTACGGCTCACTGCTCCACTCGTACCCGAAGTTGCAGGTAAGCAAAGGCGGAGCAACTGCGGGTGAAACCGTAAAGATTGAAGCGCTCGCTGCATTGCATGAGTTGTCGTTGATGGGCGATGAAAATCCCGGTGGAGTTGAATACGTGACTGTTTGTGAGACCCCGCACAAATCGGTACCGGTGAAGGTGATGGTGGCATCTGTTAGCGTGCCCGTGTCAATTCCCACGCAATCATATACTTGAACCGCCCAGCCCCCATTCATGGCATCGCAGCCATTGAGCAGTGCCCAATTGATGGCAGTATTGCCCGCTCCATAACTTCCGTACGTACCTGAGAGGCCACTCATACCTCCGCAAACATTGATGTTGTTGGTGGACTCTGTGGAGAAACAAAAATTAGTGAAGTTATTGGTAGAGTTGCAATTGATGCCCGGATTGGGCATCAGCATGAGCGATGGACTCCCGCATGAAGCGGGCCCTTTCAGGTAAAACCCGAGGTCGCTCACAAAGGTGTGTGTGCCTGTGAAGCAAACTGTAATTTGGGTGTTGTTGTCAATTATTAGTTGAGATTCGGGAAGATTGCTAATGGGAGTAATCTGACCCGGGGTAACATTACCGACAAGAGAAATTGGTCCAACACAATTGGAACCTATCGGTTGAACGTCGACTTGTGGCTCCTGCAGCACCTGAGCTATCCAGGCCCGATAGCACCCGACAATAACATTCGCTGAATTGCGCACCGATACGAAATAAGCTCCGGGAGCGAGATTACTAATCGTGGAGGTTGGGACATTATTCTGCGTAGTATAAGGAGTCCAGTTACTCGATCCGGTGGTGAAGCGCGACCAGACGAAATTGAAACTTGCCCCTGCTACTTCAGGAACGACTGTCAATTCGCCTAACGTGCCTGCAGGATAGTAGTAGACCGGATCGTTGGGTTGGCCATCCGTATAAGACGTCTCACCCTGACACCCGGTGCCGGAGAGTTGCGCAGACGAGCTTTGGGTTTTCCAAAGGAACAGACAAATAAAAGTGGCATATTTGAGCCAAGATTCCACGTAGTCGAGACGATTAAGGTATCTTGCGGGTTGCAAGGCGTCGCAAGATAATACAGGAAGCCTACTGAACATTCAGCTTACAGAATGAAAACGCTTTTCACCTTCGTTTTGATTTCCTCTCTGTTAGGAATCAGTTCAATTCATGCACAAATACAACATGCATTAGGTTTCGTCGGCATGCGGTCGGCGCGAATTTGGCTCGCTACCGATCAGGAAGAAGATGTTGCCATAGCATTTTCGCTGCCCGGCAGCAAAGCACCCGAACGGATTTTTCGCGGAAGAACGCAGGCAAGACAAGGCTTTTCGTGCATCATCGATGTAGAAGGTCTTGAACCCGGAACGACCTATAACTATCGGCCATTTATTGATGTAGCAAGCGGCTATTCTTCGGTACGATCGTATACGCTCACCACGCAAGAACTCTGGCAATTTCGAAAAGAAGCCCCCGACTTTCGAATGGCTGTTGGGAGTTGCACCTTTGTCAACGAGCCTTCTTACGATCGTCCGGGCGATCCGTACGGTGGTGAATTTCACATTTTCGATACCATCGTAAAGAAAGATCCGGACCTCATGCTATGGCTGGGTGATAATATCTATTTGCGCGAGGTGGACTTCGAATCATACGGTGGAATCGTGCATCGCTATTTGCACGCCCGATCGCAGAAGGAGATAAAAAACCTGTTGAAACATTGCCCCAACATTGCCATCTGGGATGATCACGACTTTGGACCCAATGATTCCAATGGTTCGTTCGTCAATAAAGACCTCACCCTCGAGGCGTTCAAGGCTTTTTGGCCCAATCCATCGGGTGGCATATCGATCAACGCGAAGTCGAATGGAATAACTACCAAAATGGAGTATTCAGACATTGACATATTTCTTCTCGACAACCGCTATCACCGAACTTGGAAAGACACCGTTGGAAGCACAATCCCAACCATACTGGGCGAAGGGCAATTGAACTGGCTCTTGCAGTCACTTAAAATGAGCCAGGCCCCTTTCAAGTTGATCGCTATTGGCGGACAATTTTTGAATAGTGAAGCAGTATATGAGAACTATGCAAACTATTCCGAAGAACGAAATGAGATTATCGCTACAATCGAAAAAGAGAATATTCGTGGCGTAGTTTTTCTCACCGGCGACCGTCATTGCGGGGAGCTATCCTTCATGCCCCTCAAGAATGAAAACGGAATTTACGATCTGACTGTTTCACCCCTTACCAGCCGTGCATTCGATATGTCGAAAGAGGCCAATAAGTGGAGAATTGAAAATACGATTAGTGGTGTAAGACATTTCGCAACACTCGAATTCACAGGTAAAAAGAAACATCGGGTAATGACAATGAATGTTTTTGATTCGAATGGAAAACTGCTTTGGACCAGGGATGTACCCCAATGGTAACTAACTGATGCGCTCCCGAAGGCGGTGAAGGATTTCCTCTTCAAGGTACTCGCTGCGACCGAAGTCTAACATTTTAACTTTTGTATCAACGCTTACAGCCACCTCTACTCGTTTGTCTTCCGAAAAAAGTGTTATTTCAACATCGGTAGGCGGACTCAAAAAACTCCAACCTCTGGCGGCTACGATGCCACTTCCTGAACTATTTACTTTCGCATCCGGCAACTTCAACTCCCGAAGAACCTCTTGCGCAAGGTGCAGAGCACGTTGTTTTGAGCAATAGAAAACTTTCGATGTCATAATGATTAGCTAAGGCTTTACAAAGATGGACCAAATCTTCAAGAAAACAAGGAGAACAGCAATAAAACCAACCGATTAAACAATTCAAAAGACAAGATAATTAATCTCTTCGGCAAAACTGAATTCATCGTCCCAACTCTAGACGAATGCTGTCGTACTTCGATTGCACTTCATGTGGCGGATTGAAATATCCGTATGCCAAATGAGGAAATTCTTGTTTGATTTTCACCATCATGTGCCGCACGCCCATACCCGGTTCCAACTGCGTAATGCCCAATTTCCCGAGGTACCAATCGGGGTCAATATTGAAATTGCGCCACTGTATCATCGACAAGTCGCTGTAACGAATCCAGTCGCGCAAGGCGTCATACTCCTCCTGCTGATCGGTCATGCCGGGAAACGTGAAGTAGTTTATACTCG
>JBJTRD010000322.1:0-3462 GCA_046075945.1 Flavobacteriales bacterium | reverse complement strand
GTGCAACAATTTCGAGGCATTGGAAGGTTTGCATTCGTAGCCTACTATCCAATATTGATTGTCGCATTTGCAGTTATGTTGCGTTTGGCAAGTAAGGGAGTTTGGTTGCATGTGTCCGCAGCAAGTGTTTGCATACTGTTGCTGATAGAGGGCCATGCGCGCATGAGCGAGGTGAGTCATCGCATTTCCAATAAGCGAGGTGCAACACTCGCTGCAACCAAACAGGATTATTCATTCATAGATGCTTCGCACTTTCAGGCCATTCATCCAATGCCCTATGTGCATGTAGGCTCGGAAAATATTGGTTTCACAGCAGACGATGAAGCGATGCGCAGGCTTTATGACGCGTCACTTGCGCTGGGCATGCCGTCGACTGCCACAGTAATGTCGAGAACTTCGATTGGGCAGTCATTTCTTTCGTGCGGCATGGCGTGGGAACTCATGGAAGTGCCCGCTATCGTTTCGCAGTTTCCCGATCATCGACCATTGCTGGTATTGGCCGATGGTGAGCATCTGAGTGATTCGGATATGCGTTTGTTGCAATTTGCCGACTCGCTATCAAGTGATGGACGATTCACCTGGTATGCTCTTCCGTTAAATGCATTCGATGATGCCTTGCGAGTCAATCGTGAAGAATCCAATGCGGTGGCTGCATCCTGTGTTTTTGGAACAAATGAAACGATGTGCGACGACAGCTTGCAACGCTTTGTGATCGATGATTCCACGTATCGAGTGAGTTTTACACGTGGCTGGACCAGACTTTTCGAAAAACCAATTATGAGCGGTTGGGAAAAGGATACGGTTAAGATTTCCTTTTGGGTCACCGACTTCAAACGCGATCTTATACCACGCACTTCAGTGGAGTGTATACAGTTTGATGGTGAGCATGAAGTAGTCGACTATCAAACGGAGTTCATGGGCAAACGATTGGTGGGCATGCGGGGCGATGATGCGCTGGTGGAATACACGCTTTGCATGAAACCAAGTGCAAAGTCGATTTCGTTGGCTGTTGAGAACAAACTCATCCAGGGCCACTCCATTCAAATTAATTCAGTTCTCATTCGTCCGCAGCGAACTAATTGTCGCATCTTGCGCGGCGAAAATGAATCGTTGAACAACAGGAACTATTCGAGGTAGGTGCAATTCAGTTTAATTATTCCCAGCTACAACAACGCTCATGAACTCATGCGCGAGTTGCCGCCTTTCCTGGAGTATCTAAAAGGGGCAGGTCATGAGGTGGAAACGCTGGTAGTGAACGATGGTTCTTCACAGCCTGAATCTCTCATTGAATTTTGTGCTGTGAATGGACTCCTTCTTCTTCATCACGAAAAAAACAGAGGCAAAGGAGCTGCTGTAAAAACCGGCATGCTGGCGGCAAAATCGCCCGTGCGCATTTTTACGGACGCCGATATTCCGTTTCAATACAACACGATGGATTCGATGTTGCGTGTGTTTGAAACTACGAATGCAGACGTAGTGGTGGGCGATCGGCGCAAGTCGGATTATTTCGCAAAAACACCCTTGATAAGAAGAGCGGGTAGCGGTGTTTTTTCAAGTCTCGTTGATCTGATAATGCTCAAGCGCATGGGCGATACGCAATGCGGTATCAAGGGCTTTCGAGCAACGTGTGTAGACGTCGTTTTTGGTCGATCGAATATGAATGGATTTGCAGCCGACATTGAATGGTTGCATCGAGCGCAGCAGTCGGGTCTGAAGATTCAAACGGTATCGGCCGAGTTTCGCAATGCCGGAGCAAGTTCGGTTGTATTCTGGAAGCATGCAATCCTGATGTTGCGCGATGTGTTGAAAATTCGTTTTTCCTAATCTTTCTAAATCGAACGATTGCCCATGCGATAAGCATTCGGCAGGTGTATTTTTGTGGCTATGCCGGTAAACATCGATCGTAGAAAATTGCAGTCACTCGGAAGGCTCGAACTTCTTGCAAAACAAGCTGTAGAAGGTTTTATAACCGGCTTGCACAAAAGTCCGTTTCATGGATTCTCGGTTGAGTTTGCAGAACATCGCCAATACAACACCGGCGAAAGCACGCGTCACCTCGACTGGAAATTGCTGGCACGCACCGACAAGTATTTTGTGAAGAGGTATGAAGAAGAAACGAATTTGCGCTGCCACATTTTGATTGATGCGTCTGCCTCTATGTATTTTCCGCAGGGTGTTGATGCCAATGGCCCCGACTTCAACAAGGTAAAGTTTTCGGTATATGCTGCAGCGGCTCTCATCGAGCTGCTTAAACGCCAGCGCGATGCTGTTGGTCTAACCGTTTTTGCTGATGGTATTCGGGTGAACACACGGGCCAGCGCCAGTGAAGCGCATCACAACTATTTGTATTCCGAGCTTGAGAAGCTGCTCGACACAGTGAATGTTGAACAGAAGCAAACTACCCTGGTAACGGATACCTTGCACGAAATTGCCGAGAGTATTCATCAGCGTTCGATGGTGGTTATTTTCAGCGATATGCTTGATAATTCATCCAAGGCGTCGGAGCTTTTTGCTGCGCTGCAGCATTTGCGTCACCGTAAGCACGATGTCATTTTATTTCACGTAGTTGATCATGGCAAGGAGGTCGATTTCGAGTTTGAAAATCGCCCCTATACGTTTACGGACCTGGAAAGTGGCGAGCAGATTAAAGTTAATCCTGCTGATATACGCGACACCTATGTGAATCGAATGGCCGATTTCCGCCGCGATTTGAAGTTGAAGTGCGGACAGTATCGGGTCGATTTTGTAGAGGCCGATATACAAGCAGGTTTTAATCCTGTATTGATGGAGTATCTCATTAAGCGTCAGAAGCTTTATTAATTAGCGAATGGCGAATTGCGAATGGCGAGTGGTCGGTGGTATTTTGTGCAGCGTCTATGGTATAGTGTTTTACCCAATTCGAATGGCCGAATGCGCAGTTTGAAAAATGGATTGTTCGGTATTGTTTGTTTGATTTCCGTGGCCTCGATTGGGCAATCAGAAGCGACCTTGCAGCCCGGCGCTACCGTGTGCTGGTTTGAGGCCACGACATTGCCACCGGGCAGTTATCTGGTGAGCGGAATGAGCGGTACCGCATTCTTTTCGAAGGGAGTTGTTGTTTCGCACTGATAGAATGAGGCATAAAAAAAATATTCGTTATTCCTTGCATATTGGACAGAGGGGTGTATTTTTGCGCCTCCGAAATCGAAAGACGTAGGAAAGAACAACGTCACTGTTGTGAAACGGTCGGGTAGTTCAGTTGGTTAGAATACGTGCCTGTCACGCACGGGGTCGCGGGTTCGAGTCCCGTCCCGACCGCCAAACAAGAATGAAAGCTCTGAGTAATCAGGGCTTTTTTTTAATTCGCATTCTCGATTACGTGCTTGTCATCTCGGCTCGGCCGAGACGGGTTCGAGTGTTTAGCCGAGAAAGTGCCAAACAAGAATGAAAGCTTTGAGTAATCAGGGCTTTTTTCGTTTAAAA
>JBJTRD010000321.1:0-4375 GCA_046075945.1 Flavobacteriales bacterium | reverse complement strand
GTTTACGCCCACCATCGAAAAAATAATCTTCTTGTCGTCGCTCATGTATTGTGATGTTGTGAGCGCGAAAATAAAGGAAGCGGTACGATTAACGAAACGCCAGCACCAAAATCAGAACAGCCTTTCGCATGAATTGAAAAGACTACCAATCAATCAATTTCCCCATGCCTTATAAACTTCTGCTTGAAGCTTCTTATTTTCAGCATCCGGATTTACTCGGTTACTTAGAAATACATAGATTAAATCATGATCAGGATCGGCCCAACACATGGTGCCCGTAAAACCGGTGTGTCCAAAACTATTGGCTGATGCCTCGGCGCATGAAGATCCATGTCCGGGAGTGAACGTGGGTTTATCAAATCCCAAACCCCGACGATTTCCCGAGAAATGTCGGGTATTGAAGAGGCTCACTGTTGAAGCCTGGATATAACGCTCACCACCGTAGACTCCTCCATCCATCAGCATTTGCATGAGTGCCGCAAGGTCTTGTGCATTGCTGAAAAGTCCGGCATGACCTGCCACACCTCCCATCATAGCTGCTCCTTGGTCGTGCACAAAACCACGAATGGTCTGGCCTCGGAACACTTTGTCATTTTCCGTTGGGGCAATATTGGATGCGCTCAAGCGAACCAGCGGCTGATATCCGATTGTTGCCAAGCCCATGGGCAAATAGAAGTTTTTACTTACAAAGGCATCGAGCGACATGCCACTCTGCTGCTCGACGATGCGCTGAATGAAATAGTAACCAAGATCACTGTATTTATATCCCTTGTCGGAGCTAATGGGAGTGCTGATAATTGAATTGAAAATACTGTCGCGATAGGTATCCGAAATGTAGATTCCATTTGCTACTTGCATTGAATAGCCATTCGTTGCTGTCGATTTATAAAGATTATCCTTCAGTGTACCATTGGTCATCGTCTTGGTATAAAAGGGTATCCAAGGTGTAAACCCGGCACAATGCGAAAGCATATTTTTAAGTGTAACGTTTGCATATTCATTTCCTGTCGGAAATGTGAGGTAATCGCCCAAGCGCTTGTTGACGTCGAGCAATCCCATGTCGACCAGTTTCATTGCGGCAAGAGTGCTTGATGCGACTTTAGTTATGGATGCAAGGTCATAGACTGTATTTTCATTTACTTTTTTCGAGGCCGACCAGTCCAATGTTCCAAACGACTTATCGTAAACTACTTCACCATTTTTAGCGACCAACACTCTGCAGCCCGGATATGCCTTACTTAAAATTCCGCTCTCCGCAATGCGATCAATACGTCCAACTGCCGCTGTAACAGACTGCGCCGACTTATGATTTTCGCCATCCGACATCATATCTTCTTCATAATCTCCGGCAGGACTTCCTCCCGGAGAAATAGAACCCGCAGAAGACTTTAATGCGGTATACCAAACATCCTGACCCATTGCCCAACGCAGGCGATTGCCCCCGCGTGTGCTAAAACCGGAGCCTGCGGGAAATTCACGTGTAGTGCTCACCGGCAGTGTACCATTTGCCCCAATTGCCCCTACCACCGTCTCAGCAACCGCTATCTGTGTCATTGGATCATCTTGATACGCAACAACCACAGCTTCTATGTTTGAAAAATTCTTGAGTGTATTGAGGGCATAAGGATTGGCCAAGACGCTTAAAATTACAACATTGGTTTCGCCAACTGAATTGAGAATACGCACCGATTCGTTGGTTACTCCGAAGTTGCTGTTCGGCTTGTTGCTTGTATTTACAAGTGCTGCAACTACCACGTCATACTTGCTCAGCGTTTCCTGCCAATAAGCAGCCCTTTTCAACTCCGGATTTTTTTCCATTGTGAAATGGTCGAATTCACCGTAGTGATCGAGTGTTTCATGAAACTGTGCGCGGCGCTCGGCACCCACGGTTACAACAGCCACTTTGCTTCCCAATAAGTTGGTGAATGGCAAGGTGGCACCTTCGTTTTTCACTACCGTTATACTCTGTTCTATTATTTCCCGGCGAAGTTTGAGCGCCTGAGCGTTGTTTAGATCCTCATATACACCGGAGACCTGAACCTTTTCTCTCTTATTCAAGCCAGCCCATTCCTTTGCTTGAAGAATTCGGTAACAATGCATGTTGAGTTCTTCCATGCTCACTGCTCCGCTGTCGATAGCTTCTTTAATTTTCGCTATGGCCACCGGCACATCCTGCGTAAACAAGAGCACATCATTGCCGGCTTGCAATGCCCTCACCTCAGCCTCACCGGGTTTGAAGAATTTGGCAATCCCCTGCATGTTCATCGCATCCGTAAAAACCAATCCTCCAAAACCCAATTTTCCGCGCAACAAATTCGTGATGACCTCGCGTGATAACGTTGAAGCGACTTTTTCATTGGCATCCAAAGAAGGCGCATAGAGGTGGGCTGTCATAACACTTCCCAAGCCTTGATTGATGAGGTGCCTGTAGGGAAACAATTCAAGAGTGTCCAATCGTTCGTAGGAATGGGCGACCACGGGTAAATCCTTGTGCGAGTCAACATCGGTGTCTCCGTGACCCGGAAAATGTTTGGCGCATGCAAGCACACCGCCATCCTGTAAACCTCGCATATACATAGCGCCATGAGTAGCCACAAGTTCCTTACGCTCACCAAAGGAGCGGCTCGAAATCACCGGATTCATCGCGTTATTGTTGATGTCGATGCATGGAGAGAAGCTAACATGTACGCCGATTCTGCGCAGCTGCCGCGCCATTTCTCGGCCGAATGCATACACCAAACTATCATTGTTTGCAGCTCCTAATGTCATTTGGCGCGGATAGGCAATGGTTGAATCGAGACGCATACCTAAACCCCACTCTGCATCCATACCAATTAACAGAGGAATCTTTGAACTCGTTTGGTATGTATTGGTAAGCGCTGCCTGACGGCCGGGACTGCCTTGCATGAAAATGAGACCGCCAATTTGATAATTCTCAATTAGACTTTGTATTTTCTGACTGTTGTACGAATTATGATTCGGATCACTCCAGGCAGCGACCATAAAAAGCTGCCCAATCTTCTGTTCGAGGGTTAGCACATTCATCAATGAATCGGCCCAGGGTGTAGAACGCTCTTTGAAGCAAGCATGCGGTGCGTGTGCAAGTGATTGCAGTAATAGCACAAGCACAACTCCCAGGGCCAATAAACGAAGAAATCTCATCATAATATCACTGTTTCGTATAGCCTCACAAGTTGAAAAGATTGATACCCTTATTTGTCGAAAGCCGAGCATACTTTAGAACAATCGGATGTGAAATGATATTGTGCTAAGATAGGGATTGGGAATATCAGGTGAAATAGTGAAATGGTGAATGAGTTATCAAGGGATTGCGAATGGGGCCGGCCGATGGCAAACTAATTAAGAGGAAATTACTTGAACCCTACTATCCTTCGTTTCCTTCCAAAAACAACGGAAAACAAGTTCAACCTTTCACCACTGTATTGCGGTGCGGCTTTTTTTTTCCAAATAAGCATTCGCTTTCGAAAAGTGCTTACAGCCGAAGAATCCTTGATAAGCAGACAGCGGCGAAGGATGAGGGGCTTTTAAAACTAGGTGTTTGGTGGTGTCAATTAACGACTCTTTCTTCTGCGCATAATTTCCCCAAAGCATAAAGACCACATGTGGTTGTTTTTGGCTGATGGTGCGAATTACTTCATCGGTAAAAGTTTCCCATCCGAAGTTGCTGTGTGAACCCGGCTTCTTTTCTTCAACCGTGAGCACAGCGTTGAGCAGAAAAACACCTTGCTCGGCCCAGCGCGACAAATCGACCCACGGCATGCCACCAACATCGTCCCAAACTTCTTTCAAAATATTGCGCAATGAAGGTGGTGCTTTCTGACCGGCATGCACCGAGAATGCCAGTCCATTTGCCTGTCCGGGGCCGTGGTATGGGTCCTGCCCTAGAATGACCACCCGCACTTCATCGAGTGACGTGAGTTCAAAAGCGCGCAGTATATCATTTCGTTGGGGGTAGCATACTCCCCTTTCGTAGCTCTGATGTACACGATTCATTATATCCACCCATTCAGCAAGTTGCGTAAAATGGTTCAACGCATCACGCCAAGAATCATTCGATATGCTGAGCAGGTTTGTCACAAAGCGAATTTAAGAACGAAGACCCGCGCAATGGTCAAGCAATTATGCCTTATAACCCCATCGCACCTCGCACTTCGCACTTCGCACCTAACTACGGTTGCCGAGCGTAGTCGAGGCAAGGCACACATTCGCAAGTTCATTGAAGAGCGCACCCTGCGCGTTGTCCCATCCTTCATTTCCTATGTTTGCCGAATGAATATCGACCTATTACAACTCACGCGTGAAGTAGAGCTACTCAGTAAATCGATTGGAGCGTGGATGAAAGCTCAAACCGAAG
>JBJTRD010000320.1:0-30511 GCA_046075945.1 Flavobacteriales bacterium | reverse complement strand
AATCGACATAGCGCATACGATAGCGAAGCTCCGGGTCAGTAAAGGCATCATGTATCACGCCGTCTTTGTCGGTCTTCACCACGGGCAGCGGTTTCACCGACTTAGCAAGCAGCGTAAATGAATCGACATGCACCGAGATTTCGCCCATGCGTGTCGTAAATAACTTTCCTGTTACGCCCACGAAATCACCGAAGTGAATGAGGTGTTTTATTACTTCTTTGTAGAGCGTTTTATCCTCGCCGGGGCAGATAGAATCGATGCTGATATAAATCTGTATTTTACCGGTTGAGTCTTGCAATTGCGCAAAGCTTGCTTTACCCATGTCGCGCATATTGTGCAAGCGACCGGCAATGGTGACGGTTTTACCATCTTCGTATTGATGCAGAATTTCGTATGCGGTTGAGTCGGTTGTGAATGCGGCGGCAGGAAAGGGGTCGATGCCCAGTGCACGCAATTTGTCGAGCGACTCGCGACGAACGATTTCTTCGGGTGAAAGCTGTTGAATCATGCAGCAAATTTAACCGCAGGCAATAGCGAATTGAGTAAGTGAGAATCTGAAAACAATAAACAATTCACTAGCGATTCATGAGCATTGTAACATCTTGCCTGAAAGAAAAAGCCCGACACTATGGCCGGGCTTTTTATATTCTCGATTATTCTTATCGACGTTCGTAGCGGTTGTCTTCTATTTGAGCCGCTTCCTTGTATGAATTAAAGACGCTGTTCGATGCTTTCTGCTGGTATGTGGCAGTTGTACGGTCTAGGTCGGCTGCGTAGTTATCTAGCGATTCACCGGCTGTAATTTCAGCACTGCGTTGAATCACGTACACGCCGCCTTTCCCAACAATTGCTTTTGACATTTTACCTGTGCCTAATCCGAAGCATGCACCAATCACTACGTTTTCAGCAACACTTACACCGCTGGAAGGTAGATTGGAACTGCGCATGGTAACGTTTTCCGCTTTTTTCACTTCCGATTGAATACGCGCCGCGATATCGGTCAATGAGCCCTCATTCATCATAGCAGCATATTTCTCGGCCTTCTTCTCTTTGATAGTCTCTGCCTTCATAACGTCGTATACGTTTTCAAAGGTTGGGACCCCTTTTTCTTTTACCTCCGTAAGGGCGGCAATCACATAGTCTTTTCCGATCAGCATCGGTTGTGAAATTTCACCAAGGTCGGCACTATAACACCAGCTCACGAGCTCGCCCGCATCGGCCAGTGCTGCAACGGAAGTTGAATTGGGTTTGATGTTTTTGGCCTCAACCATTTTTGTTCCTCCCTGAAGGGTATCTGCCGCCATTCTGAAAGCAGCAGTATCCGCACAGTTGAGCGTAAAGTCCTTAGCCATGGCATAAGCACTCTTCACAGTTTTGCTGCTAGGCTCAATAGGACGGTCAATCTGAGCAACTTTTGTGTAGGGGAAGTTCTTTCCTGTAACCTCGATGAGGTGCCAGCCGAATTCACTTTCTACAACTTGAAGAGAGCCGACTGCGCCGTTAAAGCAAGCATCTTCGAATGGCTTCACCATTTGACCGCGTCCGAATTTGCCGAGGCCTCCGCCTTGTGCGCCGCTGCCCGGGTCTTGTGAATATTGCTTGGCCATTTCTTCGAAGTTCTTGTTTTTCGCAATAACACCCTGCAGAGAGTCGAGCGTAGCTTTTCCTGTGGCCTTGTCTTTTATAAGGATGTGGCGGGCTTCAACCATGTCTTTATCAAGTCCACGCTTGCTTGATTTCACCAACAAGTATTTACCATTGTGGATGAAAGGACCCATCACGGTTCCCAACGAATCATTTTTGATGCGTGATTCTACATCAGTAGGAAGCATTCCATCGGTATACTTGGTGTACGCTTCGTTGCCGGTAGCAGCGTTGTTAAGTGCAAACATTGAATCGCTGGAAGCAGTGCGGAAGTCAGCCGCTAATTTCTCAAGTGCTTCACGTGATGACGCACTGTCGGAAGTTGAAGCTGCCACCGGGAAATTGAGATACTTCACGGTGCGGCTGGTTTCCTGGCGATACTCGCGGTCATTCTTGTGTTTGTTGTAAAACGAGCGTATGTCGCTGTCTGTCCATTCGACTGTGCTGTCCGGGATTTCGGTGAATGACTTTACAACAAAATCAATAGTGACTTTGTCGTTGGCCGTTTTGAACGCCCATTTTGCATCGATGTTATTTGCAAAAACACCTTTCTTCAGCATTGCATCGTACTTCTCTTTCTGGCGCTTTTGTTTGATGAGTTTCTTCCAGTTGTCGGACATTTTCGCGTCCATACCATCGAACCCTTTGCGTACTTGTTCTTTCATGGCCGTGCTGTCTTTGCCGCCATAAATGGTGCTTTTCACAAAAGGAGAAAGGAGCTCTCCGAAGGTAATTTCCTCATACTCCTCATCGGTAATTTCAATTCCCAATGCAGTATACTCATCTTGGTAAAGAATATTCTCGGTCAATTGGTTCCAGGTATCATTGGAAAGACTTTGTTCATTGCCCTGGTATTGGAAAAGCGGTTCGCGGTCTTCCAGTGCTTTGCGCCATTCTTGCGCGCTAATGGACTGGCCGTCTATTTCACCAATATCTGAAGTGCCGTTTCCAAAGAGCGACATCACCGCATCGTAAGGGATGAGAAACGATAGAAGTCCCATTCCTACCATTACCAACAGCAAACCACGCTGCTGTCGGATTTTTTCAATCATTGCCATAAGTCAGTTAATCTTAAATTTTCGGGGTGCGAATATCGTACATAGCTGCGATAGTTCAAGCGACCGAGTGTAAATAATTGATGATCAGAGAATAGAAGCGCGGTCGACCGATGAAAAACACTGAAAATGAACGATTAACACCCGTTATTCTTGGCGCGTAAGTTTTACCAGTTCAATTTTGGTCTCGCTCACTTTGACAGGAGTGAATATGTAGGGACCGTGCGAAATGGTTTCAAGCTCCTCGGGAATATCGCCTCGCAGATAGAGTATCAGACCGCCAAGGGTGTCGTAGGCCTCCTGGTTTTCCGGAAGTTCCAGTCCGTATTTGTTATTGAGATAATCGATTTCCAGGCGTGCCGATAAATCGAATGAACCATCGGCATGTTGAATTTCAATGTTCTCCTCTTTGTCATGCTCGTCTTCAATTTCGCCAAAAATTTCTTCGACGATATCTTCCATAGTAATCATACCGGCAGTGCCACCAAATTCGTCAACCACCACTGCGACTTGTTTTTTTTGCTTTATGAAAAGTTCCAGAATTTCATAGGCCTGCATAGGTTCCGGGATGATGGATATAGGTCTAAGAATATGTTGTATGTGCGCAGGCTTCTTAAATAATTCGTATGAATGGGCGTAACCGATTATGTGGTCGATGTTCTCGCGATAAACCAGTATTTTGGATAATCGGGTTTCGATAAAACGTTTTCGCAGATTTTCTATCGAGTCGGTTATTTCGATGGCCACAATTTCGTTTCTCGGTACAAGACAATCCCGTGCTTTCAAATTGGAAAAGTCGAGAGCATTTTGAAATATCTGGATTTCGTGATCGATGGCTTTGCTTTGATCGATGTTGCCGGTAGCCTGCTCCAGGTAATGATCCAGGTCTATTCGCCCAAATTCCACTTCCTCGTCTTTAATCTCCTTTCGGACTACAATGCGAATGAACATATCGGAAATGCCGGTAATTATCCACGCGAAGAGATACAATATTCCATACCAAATTGCCAGGGGAATGGCCAGCATATTGAGCCAGCGGTTGGGGTTGATGCTGAAAATGGCTTTGGGGATAAACTCGGCAAAAACCAACACAATGATGGTGGAGAGAATGGTTTGAGTGAATACCAATCCGAATTCGCCTACCGCAAGTGGAAAAGCAGGGAAATAATGGATGATGGAATGTTCGATGACTTCACCCATGTATAAGCCATACACCACCAGCGCCGCGTTGTTGCCGATGAGCATGGTTGCAATAAATAATTTCGGCTTATTGATGAAGTGACCGATAATGTTCGAGGCGAATACACCTTGTTTTTTATCGAGCTCGATTTTTAGTTTATTGGCGGTGATGAAGGCTATTTCCATCCCGCTCGAGAAAGCCGAGGCCACTAACGAAAGTAAAATAATCAACGGCCAATAAGAATCCATTTAAATCGTGACTGTGATAGGGAATTGTTGGACCTGCACAGCCGCTAGCACAGAGCAAATGTAGTAAAGTAGACAGACAAGGGCTTCATGAATTATCGGCCTGATTGGTTGCGTTCCATGCGCAAACGCATTTTGCGTCGAAACATCCACCATAGAAATGATATGGCAGGTATGAAGAATTTATTCAATTCATTTCTCCAGGGTTCGAATACTATGATAGAGTAACACGCGAAAATGAATGAAGCGATGGTAAAGATTAGCCAAAATTTTTCAATGATTTTATTTGTTTTCTCCATTGGATGATTGCGTGTTTTCGTCAACAATAATATCGCCTGTGGGTTGCATGATGCGGTAGCTTGTAAAGCTATCATTGCTTTCCAGTCCTCGACCACGCAGGAGGGTGCCGCCTTGCAGCGTAATGGTCACGAACTTATCAGAAACAATGCGCGCACTGTCTTGCATGTAAATGAGCTCTTCTGTTTCTAATTTTTCACCTATAGAATTGGAAAGCACAACAGAATCCCAAGCCGTGAGCAATTTCTTTTTTTCTTCATACTTGCCGTTGCGCGCAGTTATTCGCGCTTCCTCGCGTCCGAGTGAATCAAAAAACAACATACTGAATCCATTGCTTGCGAGCAAATAATCCTCATCCCCTTCCAGATCGAACTGTTCCAACAAATTTGCCTCAAGTCGCGTTTGCTTTTTGCCTTTTTCTGAAAATGTGTAGGTCGCATTATAGCTGACCTGTTTTGCATGCGTGTTCTTCTCTGTGATAGCGCGCACTTGTTGAATATCATTTTTGCACGAAGCAAATAGAGTTATTGCAATAGGAACTAGTGCGCTAATGTTTTTCATCAATCGTATTTGACTTGTCGGAACCACCGATCGAACGATGAGGGTGTGAGCGAAAATCCAATCATGAAGCCTATGAAATCTTCCTGCACAAGCCCATTGGATGTTGTGCCTCTCCGTCCCCATTCGGCTCCTAAATGCAGCTTGGTCTGTGAACGAACAATCGGTATAGAAAGACCGGCAGTTGCAGCTGTTTGCACAATGCGAGTGTCGTTGATGATAAGTCCGGACTGTCGGCTGCGATAACCTGCCCTGTAATGCAGGCGGTTTAAGAAATGATTGTTAACATCTGATGAGGGTTTGTACTCGACGCCTACTGCCCATCCGGTAGATGTATTGAGACCTTTGTCGAGATTTACATCCTCATTTATTTCGAGGCGGTATTGCGACCAATCCTGCACACTATACTCTGCTGCTAGTACAAATGTACCCCATCCTTTATTGTATAATTTGTAAGCCGCTCCTCCTTGGATTCGTTGGGGTATTTTCAGTCGGCCGGGAAGCTCTTTCAGATAGTAAGATGTATCACGCAGAGCAGTGTTACCGGCAAATCGAATGGAGTACATCAATTCCGAATATTCAGCAGATAGGTTTGTGTTGAGGGCGTATGTGAAGCCAAGTTGCAGAGCGCTTCCACCAACAACTCTGCGCTGCGGATCACGGCGTGTGCTGAGATTCACTTTGTATTGCAACCCCGCCTCCAGCGACAAACCCCTTACCCACAAATTGTGATTTTGCACCGTGGAATAGTGCTCTGTCTGACTAAATGCTATGGCGTTTTCGCGCGTGATGTTGCCGAATAAGTAATGACCATTAACACCGAGCGAAAGTTGATGAAGGCTTCGCAATGAGCTGTCGGGACTATCTGCATTTTTTATGGTGCCACCAAAACGGAATAGGCGCGAACAGCCCAGGGTAGCTTTATTTATTCCTCCTCTGCCGCTGTAAGTATAGGCCGATGTTAGCGTGTCGCTCAATGTGTCTTTTGAAGAGAATCGATAGTCGACTGTGCTGTATGGACTTAGTGCAATAGCAAAGGCCCATTTTGAAACCGGTTTTTTGAAGCCCATACCCAGTTGATTCACCTGGCCGTTGTGATAATTAGAAGTTGTATTCTGGTAAGTAGATTGGGTGAAGGCCCCCTTGATAGATGTCTGTAGGTTGGTCACCTCCAAGAAAGAATAAGAGGCCGGATTGGCAGGGTTTAAAACTACAGGGTCGGATAACGGTGATGTAATGCCGCCCATTCCATAATGGGGCACACCGGCAAAAGCATCAGGCAATCCCAAGCCGAAACGAGAATAGACTGAGTTTGGATTGTGCTGCGCCATTCCGAATACCGCAAGAAGGGTCAGGCACAAAAGAAGAGATACCTTAAGAGCGGTTGATGCGGAGAATTTCATGCAGGCCAATTCGGGTTAATTCGGGGTGTGCAAAAATGCGGCTTTTCAGGTTGTTCTCAAAAAATGAATAATCTCCGCCGGTTAGCACGACTTCAAGGTTTTCAAATTGCGCGCGATATGTCTCAATCATAGCCTCGGTCTCGAATAGAATGGCTCGCTGAACTCCTGTTCGTATGGAATCAGTGGTAGACCGCCCGGGGATGGCCGGCACCGTAGATTCGGTATCTACAAGAGGAAGTGAACCGGTGAATTCATGGAGGGCCCGATAACGCATACCAATACCGGGTGAAATGCTACCGCCAGCAAAGGTGCCCTTAATCAAAAGGGAATAGGTTATACAGGAGCCACAGTCGATCACAAGAACGTTTCGTCCCGGCATTTGGGTTACAGCTCCTGCAATATTCGCCAATCGATCGTGTCCGAGCGTTTCAGGAGTTTCATAGCTAATAGAAAACGGAAGTTTAAGCGAGACGGATACGCGAACTATTTGTGCAGACGTGTTTTCGAATAAGTCTTCAAATGGGAATTGGTCACGCACGTTTGAAATGATAATAGCTTCAGGATTGACGCTTGAAATGAAATCGGCCAATGCGTCACGCAGTTGATCGTCATGAAGAGCGATGGTCTTTTGAAATACGCCGTTTTCTGAAACCGAAAGCTTTGTGAAGCTGTTGCCCCGATCGATTGCCAATTGCCTGCCCATTAAAAAAGAGTTGATTAATCGGATTAAAACACGGTGCGCACGCCTGCCATAGATCTGAAAGGCGTGTAGGAATAACCCAATACGGTAATCATGTAACCGCCATCGAACCCCCGGTTATCATTGCCACCCATCAAATCAAAATTGTAGGCTTGACGGATATGACCAATCATCGAAGTATTAATGAAAATGGCGTGGTAAGGATTAAATCTGAACGTTGGAATGACCGATGCGCAAAAATTTGCCATGTAGTCATACACATAGATGCGTTTATTGTAGTCGGTCTCGAATCGCATTTTATTAATCATGGCGCTTACACCAAACCCGACAAAGCCGTATAGTTTGAATTTTTCGCGGCCTATTCGTGCTGCATTTTTCTGCCCTTGTGTTTTTGTAAAATCCATGTGCAATAAATCAGTTGAAACGCCAATGGTAGTTCGGAAATAATCATTCCGAAAGTAGTTGGATCCGTTAGCGGGCCTATTGAGATTGACTGCAACTTCGCCTCTTAGATGGAAACTTTTGGTGAGTGCATAGCGCAAGCCACCTACATAGACGTAGGGGATTAGTTTTTCAATTTCGTATCCACGGGTTTTTTGGGAGTGCATGTATTGAGTCCCAACGGCTGCATCGATTTTTAAATTGACAGGTATGAATTGCCCGAAGCCGTGGACAGCACACAATAATCCAAGGAGTAAAGTCAGGAATTTCATGCGCGAAAGGTAAGAATTATTGCCAAACAATCGTGGTTTTTCCATGTTTATCGAACGTTTTGATACAACTCGTTTGTCAATTAGTTGAAATTTTCGCTACGTTCGAAATCGTTCATCGCCTAATTTGCGCCACAATACAATTAACGAAAGCAATGATCAACAGAAAAGAATTCAGAAAATACGCCATGGGAAATCATGGCATCAGCGGAACTGTCGTTGACGATGTGATCAGTCACGTTTATGGTCCGGAAAATATGACCCGCACGGTTATCGAAGAACGCAATATGCCTTTCCGTGAGGTAGATGTTTTTTCGCGTCTGATGGCCGATCGAATCATTTTTCTTGGAACTGAAATCGATGACTATATCGCGAATATCATTCAAGCACAACTTCTGTTTTTGGAAAGTGCAGATGCAAAAAAGGATATCCAGATTTACATTAATTCACCCGGAGGAAGTGTATATGCGGGTCTAGGTATTTATGACACCATGCAGTACATCAATCCGGATGTTGCTACCATTTGCACAGGAATGGCTGCAAGTATGGGTGCGGTATTGTTGTGTGCGGGTGAAGCCGGTAAACGCACAGGGTTGAAACATTCCCGCGTAATGATACACCAACCACTGGGGGGCGCCCGCGGACAAGCAAGCGATATTGAAATTACTGCCCGTGAAATCCAAAAGCTGAAGAAAGAGCTCTATGATATCATCTCACAGCATAGTGGCAAGCCATACGATCAGGTTTGGGCCGACAGCGATCGCGATTATTGGATGATAGCTTCCGAAGCGAAAGAGTATGGAATGATCGATGAAGTTTTGAATAAGAAGAAAGCATAATTGTGTGATAAATTGAAAAGAGGCGCCCATGATGGCGCCTTTTTTTATTGCTACTTTCAAAGTGAGAGCGGGCGCAATCTTTCACCCCTTAGTGAACAATGGATTTCAGAATCGACTGATAGCGCGCACATTAAAATTCGATTGACAAGTTGAAAAGATTGAATTTTATCCGAAGATTTGGTTAAATTGGCTCTTTATTTTGGCATTCGGTCGGAATCGTAAACCATCGAATTCCAACTGCTTAACATTCCTAATTTAACCTACATGATTAACTTTTACCTAACTCTTGCCGGTCGTGTATGCCAGCGCTTCTCATTGACGGCGCTCTTTGCAGCGACTTTTTTATGGGCCTCAGCCCAACCAACGTTTGTAAATGTGGGCTCTGACGCCACACTTACTTGCGGTGATGAATTGCCATCGGCTGATGGTGTAACAGCTCTAAGCGAATGTGAAGGCCCTGTTGCCGTCAGTCAATTCATTGAAGAGACCGGCAACGTGCTCGCATCGTGCGATGTGACTACAGCCTTTGGTCCCGGTGTAGACTGGGCTGTTTGGCTTCCTGTATTGGATGCTCCGTCAGTTGCTTGGAATTTTGTTGGCGAACGGTCACTAACCTTCTATGCCAATGGCACCGGAAGGTTGACTGGCACTATCCAGAACGCGGCGAATTCGGCTTGGCAAATGAGTGTGGATATGCGATTTGAGAACGGTCTCAATTGGGAAGACTGGAATGCATTGGGAAGAGGCTACAAAAATGACCTCGGTTTGGCAGGAACTAATTATCTAGACTGGATGTATTATGAGTTGAACCCTTCCTTTTCTCATTTCTCCGGTGTTGGAGTTCTCGAGGGCAGTGAACTGAGTTTACAGCACTTGCCAACCAATTATTATTTCGGTTTTCAGGTTGGGGTAGGTTCGAACAATAAAAACGCCAACGATGGTATGAGCGGCTGGTTTACCTACACAGGTGTTTTCAACGGAGATGCTGTGAGCGGCAATGGCGACGTAAATGTGGATCGCTCGTGCGAAACACCTGCGCAAGGTTGCGGAGCTACAGCATTTACCTATACGTATCGAGCAGAAGATGCTTGTGGTAATGTAGCTTATGCGACGCGTGTAATTACGTTTGAAGATACAACAGCACCGGTATTTGGCGAAATCATGTCACCCATGATTGTCGCATGCACTGAAGCCAATGCTCTTTTTGTTGAAGCGACTGATGCATGCTCAGATGTCACAATAACCTACACAGATGAAGTTGTAGAGGTGGGCTGCCCGGGAATTATCTCACGCGTTTACACAGCTACTGATGGTTGCGGAAACGCTTCTACTGCGACTCAAACAATTTACCTGACGGATGGCGGACAGCCGGAATTCACTGTGTTTCCGGAGGACGTTACGATTGATTGTGAAAGTGCAGGAAATCTGGATGCAGGCATCGCTTATTCGTCTGTTTGCGCGAATACAGTGTTGACATCGAATGATGAAATTATCGAAGGTTCGTGCCCATCGAACTACACAATTCTCCGCACTTATACGTTGTCGGATGCTTGCGGGAATTCAGTTTCTCAGACATGGACCATCCAGGTTGAAGATAACGTTGCGCCTTCATTGGAAAATGTTCCGGTAAGTGCTGATTTGAATTGCGGAGAGGAAGTGCCCGAGGGAGCGCCAACTGCGTCTGATAATTGTAGTGAGTTTGTTATAACATCAGAAGTAATTACAGAATCTCAGGTCTGCGGATATACTGCTACTACGATATGGACAGCAACAGACGCCTGCGGAAATTCTTCCACGGCTTCGCAGACTATAAATTATACAGATGGTCTTGATCCTGAGTTTTCATTTATTCCACCCTCTGTTACCGTAACGTGTGGTGAGCCTGTAGAACTTCAGGAGGCGTTGGCAACTGACGACTGTTCATCTGTAACCGTTGCATTTACTGATGAGCCTCTGTACGATTGTGGTGGTAGCTTCATTCGTATTTGGAGAGCATTTGATGGCTGCGGTAATCAAGCTTCCGAAGCAACAGTCGTTACCATTATCGATGATGAAGCCCCCGTGCTTGTGGGCATACCCGATGGTGAAGAAGGTTCATGCGGAGGGACGGCACCAAGTGCAAATGTGACTGCTGTAGACAACTGTGATAGCGATGTGAGTGTGGTGGTTACGGAAGAATCTACTCCGGGTAACTGCGGAAGTATTGTAACCTACACCTGGACCGCCACAGATGCTTGTGGAAATGTTGCTTCTGAGCAGCGCACATATGCCCTCACAGACAACGTTGGGCCTGAGTTTGAATTGCCATTGGAAACAATCTATGCAAGTTGTGGCGATGCTATCAGTGATTTAGATGTGCCTGTACCTGTTGTTACGGATGCGTGTTCAGAGGTAGTTTCTATCGAATACACCGATGATGAAACGGCTGCTGACTGTGGGGTACAGATACTTCGCACGTACACAGCTACCGATGGTTGCGGTAATTCTTCAACTGCTCAACGTGTAATTTTCTTCGAAGACACGACGGCCCCAGTTTTTGTATCGGTACCGGAGAACGTTGTTTCTGCATGTGGTGCTGCTGCGGATGGACCGCTGCCGGTAGTGGAAGATAATTGCTCAGAGGTTACCATTACGTTTGAAGACGAAGCAGCCGGCAATGCGGGTTGCTCAGGCAGTCTTATCCGTCACTGGTTTGCGACAGACGCCTGCGGCAACGTTTCGACGTTCGACCAGGAAATAACATACAGTGATGATACCGCTCCGGTTATTGTATCGTATCCAGAGGATATGACAGCAGGTTGCGATCAGGTTCCGGCCGCCGATGCCGGCCTCATTGTCTTTGAAGATAATTGTAGTGATGCAACTATCGCTGTTACCGATGAGTTGATTCCCGCAGGCTGCCCCGGAGGCTATAACATCGAGCGAACATATACTGTTACAGACGTATGCGGAAACAGTGCCTCTGTAATGCAAACAATTTTTGTTGTTGATGAAATAGCACCCGTTTTATTTGGAGTTCCGGCCGATACGGTGCTCACGTGTGGCGTTGAATTACCATACTCAGAAACTTTCGCAACAGACAATTGCTCGAATCAGGATGATATTGTGTTGAACGTGGAGGACCAGATAATTTCTACCTCATGTGGCTCAACATTGCAAAGAATTTATTCAGCATCGGATGCGTGCGGCAATACAACCAGCATAGTGCAGGAAATTACGTTCATCGATAATGCTGCTCCCGCCTTTATAAGTGTTCCCGAAGAAGTGACTATTTATTGTGGAGAGGAAGCCGTATTGGACGAACCGGTTGTGACTGACGATTGTTCGGTGGTTTCAGTTACCGAGGAACAATTCGCAATTGGCGGTTGTGGTAATAGTTATGTTCGAATATTCACCGCGACAGATGGTTGTGGCAACTGGAGCACGGCTGAGCAGGTTGTGAATGTTATTGATGAAACGGCCCCTTCATTTGAAAATGTACCCCAAACTATTCTGTTAAGCTGCGGTGATGATGCACCAGCCGCCGATGTCGTTGCTATCGATGCGTGCGGAATTGTTGAGATGTCGCACACAGATGAAGAGCAGTCTTTTGGTTGTGGTTATCAAATTATGCGTGTATACACTGCTACGGATGATTGCGGCAATAGCGCAGATTTCGTTCAAATAATCGTATTCGAAGACAACGAGGGTCCTGTGTTCCTTTCAACCCCGGAAAACATAACGCTTTCATGCGGTGATGAAATTCCTGATGCCATCACCCTCGAGGCAACCGATGCGTGCTCTGAGCCAACAGAGGTAACTTTTGAAGAAACTATTCTCACAGGAGATTGTGCCGGTTCATATGTCGTGAATCGCACCTACACCGCAACAGATTTGTGTGGCAATTCAACATCTCTTGTGCAGACAATTACAATTACGGATACAACGGCACCTGTATTTGACCCATTCCCCGCTCAGATAGAACTGGCATGCGGCGGGTTAGATGGTGTCGCTGTTACAGCAACCGATAATTGTGCAGGCGACGTAGTTATTAGTTACGAGGATAGCAACGCTTCAGGTACAGGGTGTGGCGTCATTCAGAGAACATATACAGCAACGGATGCTTGTGGAAATACTGCTTTTGCAGAACAAACAATCATCTTTGGTGATCAGGTTGCACCTGAATTTACTTCGTTCCCTGCCGATGGCGATGTGTCTTGCGACGCGGTAACTCCTGTGGAAGAAGTGAGTATAGATTTTATTGACGACTGCTCAAATGTGAACGTAAGTTGGAACGAGGAGCTAGTGCCCGGCGATTGCGCAAATAGCTACACACTCATTCGCACATGTACCCTTTCCGATGCTTGTGGTAATGAAACCACAGCAAGTTATGTGTTGAATGTTGCTGATACGGAAGCTCCACAAATTATTGGTGTTTCCGGTGATTTAATTTTGGATTGCGGCGAGCAAATTCCGAGTGACAATGTGGTGGTTATTGATAATTGCTCTGCTCTACCAACTATAACTCTCACTGAAACAGAGGAGTCTTTTGACTGCTTTACAATCGTTTCCCGTCGTTGGACCGCCACAGATGACTGTGGTAATGTTAGTCAGCAAGTTCAGATTATTACTTTCCTGGATCAGACAGCACCTGAACTGAGTGAATACCCTGAGTCTATAGTGCTTGATTGTGGAGCCGCAGCACCAGAAACTCCTGCAATTACAGCTGTTGATAATTGCGGCGGTGACATCGAAGTGCAGTATTCGGAGAACATTCAGGTAGATGGTGGATGTGGTACAATAGAAAGAACATGGTGCGCAGAGGATTGCACCGGAAACTTTACCTGCCACACGCAGCTTATTTCATTCCAGCAGGCCAGCCAAATGCCACAATTGAGCAATGCAGAACTTCGTACATGGCAGGAAGCTATGAATCGAGTAGCAGTGCAATACACCGCCAACGAATCCGGTCGCTGGGGCGTGGATGTTTATGATTTGAATGGTCGCCTTGTTACGAATTTGTTTGCCGGTGAAATGAATGCCGGTGAAATGCGTTCGATGGTCGTTGATACAGATCAGTTTAGTAGCGGCATGTATATTATTCAGTTTGGTAACGGTGAAAACAAGGTTACCACACGTCTGCCTATCGTGCGATAAAGCATATAGTTGAATCGTATTCAAAAGACCCGCAAGTCATGCGGGTCTTTTGTTTATGTGGCAATGGCAAGGCGTTTCCGGTCGACGTATCTTCGCATCTATGGAGCGTGTGACTTTGTTTGCGGATGTTATTGTGCCTCAGGCATTGCCCGTTCCGCTGACGTATCGTGTGCCCTTCGATTGGAATGAACACGTATTGGTAGGCCAACGGGTAGTGGTTCCCCTGGGAAAGTCCAAACTTATTACGGGCGTAATTCGCAGGCTGCACACCACAGGTCCAACAAACTATCAGGCGAAGTACATCGATGCGCTGCTTGATGCGCATGCTCTCGTAGGGGCCGAGCAGTTGGCCTTGTGGGATTGGATGGCCACCTATTATTGCTGCACGACGGGCGATGTGATGAATGCAGCATTGCCCGCAGGATTGAAGCTTTCCAGTGAAACAAAATTTGTGCTGGTATGTGAGGAAGATGAGTCATCGCTTTCTGATAATGAACAAGCGGTTGTAAGGGCCTTGCGTGCAAGGGGTAGTATGACGCTGGACGATATGGCCGACTTGCTTGCGATTAAACAAGTGCAGCCTATCGCGAAACATCTTGTTGAATTGGGATGGCTGCGAAGTGAGGAAGAAATAAAAGAGAAGTTTCGTCCTAAAACAGCCGACTTTCTTTCACTTTCCAATCAGTACGATTCAGAGGAAAAACTTCAACGTTTGTTCGCTGATCTGGAAACACGCAGAGCGCAAAAGCAAGCTGATGCACTGATGTTATTTCTTCAGCTCACTCATTGGGATGGGAAACGAGCCTCGGAACTGGAACGATCTAAATTGCAAAAACACGGCGTGACCGCAGCGGTTGTTTTGGCGCTGGTAGATAAGGAAATATTTACATTGATAACGCGTGAAGTTGGTCGTCTTAATGCTGATTTGGTTCCGACATCGCCTACCCGCGAGCTTTCTGAGGCACAGCGAAATGCACGAGAAGCTGTTATACAAGCTTGGAGCGATAAAGATGTGTGTTTGCTGCATGGCGTTACCTCCAGCGGAAAAACGGAAGTGTATGCAACACTCATTGAAGAGACACTTGCGCAGGGAAAGCAAGTGTTGTTTCTCCTCCCGGAAATTGCATTGACCACACAGATTATACAACGCCTGCGAAGGTTTTTTGGAAAACGCGTGGGGGTGTATCATAGTGGCTATAGCGATAATGAGCGCACTGAAGTTTGGAATAAAGTGTTGAGCGATATTCCGGGTGAATGCGATGTTGTGTTGGGTGCTCGCAGTGCGTTGTTTCTTCCTTTCAATCGGTTGGGACTTGTTATCGTTGATGAGGAGCACGAGCAGAGCTTTAAGCAGCACGATCCTTCACCTCGTTATCAAGCTCGCGATACAGCATTGTGGCTTGCTACACGCTTTGGTGCGAAAGTGCTCCTGGGTTCCGCAACCCCATCCGTTGAAAGCTATTGGAACGCGGTAAATGGTCGATATGGACTCGTCGAATTGCATGAGCGTTTTGGTGGGTTGCAATTGCCTGAAGTGGTATTGTGTGACGTGCGAAAGGAGATAAAGGCCAAAACGATGCACGGCAATTTCACCCGGGAAATGATTACAGAAATGCAGCGTGTCATTGAGGCAGGCGAGCAAATCATTTTGTTCCAGAATCGGCGAGGATATGCGCCATTGTGGGAATGTGAAAGTTGCGGCTGGGTGCCAATGTGCACACGCTGCGATGTAAGTTTAACCTACCACAAATTCTCGCACCAACTGCGTTGCCATTATTGCGGCTATACAACTCCGCCCGTGCCCGCATGTCATGCATGTGGCACGGTTGACATGAAAATGCTTGGTTTTGGAACCGAGAAAATTGAAGAAGATTTGCAGGCTCATTTTCCCGACGTGCGTATTCAACGCATGGACTTGGACACAACCCGCAGCAAGTCGAGTTATCGAAAAATTATCAGTGATTTTGAATCGGGTCAAACCCAGATTCTGGTCGGAACCCAAATGGTAACAAAGGGCCTCGACTTCGACAATGTATCGTTGGTTGGAATTTTAAGCGCCGATAAAATGATGAATTATCCCGATTTCCGCGCTATGGAACGAAGCTTCCAGATTATGCTGCAGGTGTCGGGGCGCGCAGGCAGAAAAAATAAACGCGGGAAGGTGCTCATTCAAACCTACAACCCGGAGCACTGGTTGCTCGATTTGGTAGTGAAGGGCGACTACAAGTCTTTTTACGAGCGGGAAGTCCGTGAACGTTATCAATTTGTGTATCCGCCGTTCGTTCGGTTGATGCGCATCACCTTGAAACATAAGGATGATGCGATTGCACAGCGCGCTGCACAGGAGGTTCAGCGCATCATATCACCGGTGTTGAAAGACCGCGTGCTCGGACCTGAGCGGCCTTACATTCCGCGTATCAACAATTATCATCTGCAGCAGTTTTTGGTTAGGCTCGACAAGCGCAGGGAAAGCGAGGCCATCAAGGCAACAATTCTTCAAATGATTCGCCAGCGATTGTCGGAGTCCGACTATAAGCAGGTGAGGTTGAGCGTGGATGTTGACCCTCTCTAGATAAAATTGCAGCGAATACTATGAATCGTATTCGGTATCGCTCCCGATTTCATTCTTGTCACGAAAGATTGCCCACCATGTTTGCAGGTATCACCCACCGGTCGTAGTCTTCAGCGCTGACGTGTCCGAGGCGAACGGCTTCTTCTTTCAACGTTGTTCCGTTTTTATGAGCGGCCTTCGCAATCTCGGCTGCTTTGTAATAGCCGATTTTCGTATTGAGTGCGGTCACAAGCATCAGCGACTGATCTACCAATTGTTGAATGCGTTCGTGATTTGGTTCGATGCCGGCAGCGCAGTGATCGTTGAACGATACACATGCGTCACCAAGCAACTCTGCGCTTTGCAGGAAGTTGTAGGCCATCATTGGTTTGAATACGTTCAACTCATAATGTCCTTGTGTTCCACCAACAGTGATGGCTACATCGTTGCCCATTACCTGAGCACACACCATGGTGAGTGCTTCGCATTGTGTGGGATTTACTTTACCCGGCATGATGCTGCTACCCGGCTCGTTTTCCGGAATGAAAATTTCGCCAATGCCACTGCGCGGGCCGCTGGCCATCATACGAATGTCGTTGGCTATTTTATTGAGTGAAACGGCGAGTTGCTTCAGCGCTCCATGGCTTTCAACGATGCCGTCGTGTGCTGCCAATGCTTCAAACTTATTGGGCGCACTGGTAAATGGAAGGCCGCTGAACTCAGCGATTTTTTTGGCCACGAGTTCTGAATATCCTTTGGGTGCATTGAGCCCGGTGCCTACCGCTGTTCCACCCAGCGCAAGTTCGCCCAGGTGTGAAAGCGTGTTGTTCAACGCGCGCAAACCATGATTGAGTTGGGCCACATAACCGCTCAACTCTTGTCCAAGTGTAACGGGCGTTGCATCCATCAAGTGGGTACGACCAATCTTCACGACCTGCATGAACTCTTTGCTTTTTGCTTGCAGCGTGTTCCGCAGCAGTGTTAAACCGGGTACGGTTTTTTTGACGACCGACTCATATGCTGCGATGTGCATTGCAGTGGGGTAGGTGTCGTTCGAAGATTGTGATTTGTTCACGTCGTCGTTGGCGCCGAGCAACATTTCTGTGTCGCCGAGTTTTCCTCCGAGCATCAAGTGTGCGCGGTTGGCAATCACTTCATTCATGTTCATGTTGCTCTGTGTACCGCTGCCGGTTTGCCATATAACGAGTGGAAACTGATCGTCGAGTTTACCGGCCAGAATTTCATCGCAAACAGCGCCAATCGCGTCGCGCTTTTCTGCCGGCAATACTCCCAATTCGCAGTTGGCGTGCGCCGCAGCTTTTTTCAAAATGGCAAACGCGCGAATGATTTCTTTCGGCATCGATGCCTCAGGACCGATTTTAAAGTTGTTGCGCGAACGCTCTGTTTGTGCGCCCCAGTATACATGAGCAGGCACTTTCACTTCGCCCATGGTGTCTTTTTCAATTCTGTATTCCATATGAGTAGAATTTCTTTCGAGGTTTAAAATGTTTCTGCTGCCTTGCCTTTTTGCATGAGGTAGCCTTTCAAAAATTCGTCGAGGTAGCCGTCCATCACCGCATCTACATCCGATGTTTCAACCCCGGTGCGCACATCTTTCACCAGCTTGTAAGGTTGCATTACATAGTTGCGTATTTGAGATCCCCACTCAATTTTCTTTTTTGTTGCTTCGATTTCGCTGCGTGCTGCATTGCGTTTTTCCAACTCCATTTCGTAGAGCTGAGATTTCAAAAGCTGCATAGCTTTCTCTTTATTCTGAAGTTGAGAGCGTGTCTCGGTATTGTCGATGATGATGCCTGTGGGCGCATGTCGCAGGCGCACACCTGTCTCAACTTTGTTTACATTTTGTCCGCCGGCACCTCCGCTTCGGAACGTGTCCCAGGTAATGTCGGCCGGGTTGATGGCAATTTCAATCGAATCGTCGACGAGCGGATACACATACACGCTGACGAAAGAAGTATGTCTGCGGGCGTTCGAATCGAACGGAGAAATGCGAACCAGGCGATGTACGCCGTTTTCACCCTTCAGCATACCAAAGGCAAATTCGCCATCAATTTCGAGTGTGCATTGTTTTACACCGGCTACGTCGCCCTCTTGTAAATCGAGCTCTTTAACGGTGTGGCTGTTTTTCTGTGCCCACATCACGTACATGCGCATGAGCATACCGGCCCAGTCGCAACTCTCAGTGCCGCCGGCCCCTGCTGTTATTTGAAGAACTGCGTTCAATCCGTCTTCTTCAGCACTCAGCATGTTCTTGAATTCGAGATCCTCCACTCGGTTTGATGCGAGTAGGAATTGCGCCTCTAATTCTTCTTCTGATGCTGCCTGTTCTTTGAAAAAATCGAAGAGCACAGCCAAGTCTTCAACAGCGTCAGAACAACTTTTGAATGCGTCGGTCCAGATTTTTTTATTGCGAATTTGACGCATCACCTGTTCGGCTTTTTTTGCGTCGTTCCAGAAGTCGGGGTCTTGGGTGAGCTTCTCGTCTTCCTTTATTTGAAGTAGTTTTACTTCAACGTCAAAGGTACCTCCCGAGCGCAGTAACGCGCTCCTTCAGCTCACCGATAGCATCGCTTGTAATTGCCATAATGATTTAGCACTGAATTTGAAAAATGCGGCTGCGAAGGTAGTTATCTTTACCGACATAAAGTAAACTATTCAGACACTCTTTCACAATGGAAGACCCATCATCCAATTCAAGTCGCCCGGCTTCGCGCTCGCAGGAGTCCATAATCACAGAAGGTTACTCGCTCGATGTGGGCGAGCACCTTTCGGCCGGTTTTAAACGGTTTGGTCAGGAACCTGGAATTTATGTCGCTTTTGCACTCGTATATATAGCTCTTAATATGGTGGCGCAGTCGCTGCCTTTAGTTGGCATTTTGGCCGGGCTGTTGGTTTCACCGCCATTACTAGCCGGATTCATTTTCTATGGTCGCCTTCAACAACGAAATGAGCACCGGGAATTTTCTGCTTTTTTCGATGGTTTTAGAGGCTCGGCATGGCCATCGCTGGTGCTCCAGAATATTTTGATTATTGTCTTCCTGGTTCTTATTCTGGTTGTTGCAGTGCTTCCATTCTTTTTGACATTCCTACAAGATTTTTTTCGGGATATGTTGCCAATACTTACTGAGCAACCGGAGGTAATGACAGATGAGGAGGCAAGGGAAATACTATCCAAGGTCTTCCCTCCTGCTGTTGTGCAAGCTATTCTGTTGGCCACTCTTCTGGTTATTGGGGTGTTTACCCTTTTCTGCCTTGCTCCCTTTTTTATAGTCTACAGAAATTTAGGCGCCTTCGAAGCCTTGCGTGCAAGTGCGAAAATTGTTGCGAAAAGCTACTTCAAATTCTTACTTCTTAATGTGGTCCTTTGGCTTGAGATTGTGGCCGGTTTCGCGCTTTGTTGTATCGGATATTTAGCGGCGCTTCCCATCACCTATTTATCGCTTGCCTCGGCCTACGAGGAAATCACAGGTGATTAATATCGGGTGATTCTAGGCCAATATGGAGCAGTGATTTTTTAATGGCATCGTACGAAAACCCTTTGCGCATCAGAAACTGGATGAGCTTCGACGTTCTTTCAAATTCGCTTTTCCCTTTGAGACTCGGCCATTTTCGCATGGTCAATTCTTTGATGTTTTCGTCGTGAACTTCGGTTGGAAGGTTGGCAAGTGCATGGCGGATAAACTCTTCGGAAATGGCTCTCGCTTTGAGATGCATCTGGATTTTACGGATTCCCCATCGCTGAAGGGTTGATTTATCGTGCGCAAAGGCCAGGGCATATCGTTCGTCGCTTAGCAAATTGCCTCGCTCCAGTCGTTCAATGCAATTGGAAATAAATTCTTTTTCAGCTTGCCAGCGAGCCAGTTTCTGTTTGATGTCGGAGCGACAGCGCTCAGCCTTATTGCACCAATCTACCATTTTGGAGTATGCTATTTCAGGGGGGTATTTCATGTATGGTACTTCATTAGATGGCGGGCTGAACTGCCAAAAAATATCGACTTCTCCTTCGGCAATTATAAAAGGGAAGTAACCGGCTAAAAAACAAATAAATCCAAAGAAAAATCCCTTTTTCGGTGCGGCTACTTTAATTACTTTTGCCAACCCCGTTCGAAAAGGGCGGTAGATTATTTATTAAGTATTTAATGAAGACAGAATTGATTGTTAAACTGCGCGGGCTTCTTGCATTGGAGGATGTTGCTTCCATGCGCGATGGAGTTCGTGAAATCCGCAACGACTGGAAGGCGGAGACTGCCAAGGAGCGCCAAATTCAACTGGAAGCCTTCAAAGCTGAAGAACATCCGGAAGATGTTGAATTTGTATATGCACCCCACGAGTTGGAAGGCGAGTTTCAGGAATTGCTGAAGGTATATGAAGACCGTGTAGAAGAGCACGGCAAAAAGCTCGCTGCAGAACGTCAGCAGAATTTTGAGAAGAAGCAAGCCATACTCGCTGAAATGGACGTCCTCATCAAGGACGAGCAGAATATCGGCAAGGCTTTTTCAACGCACAAGGCATTGAAGGAACAGTGGGATGCAATCGGCGATGTGCCGGGTGATAAATACCACGATTTGCAGGAGAAGTGGCAGCGTTTTAATCATGAGTTTTTCTACAATATCAATATTTACAAAACGCTTCAGGATCACGACTTGAAGATCAATCTTCGCAAAAAGGAGGAGATGATTGAAGAGGCCAAGAAGTTGGCGGAGGTGACAGTGATTAACGACCTGGAGATTCTTATTAAGAAGTTTCAACGCGAATGGATGAACATTGGTCCATCACCGCGAGAAACCTTTAAGGAGTTGGGCGATCTGTTTTTCGGTATCCTGCGTGAGTCGCAAAATCGTGTGCAAGCGCACTACGATGAAATTCATAAGCATAGCGATGAGAATCTGGCCAGGAAGACGGAGTTGGTGCAGAAGATGAGCGAGATTCTGACGATGGAAATAACGAATGCGGCAACCAGCAACCGCTGGACCGACGAGGTGCTCAAGTTGCAGGAGGAATGGAGAACGATAGGTTGGGCACGCAAAAAGGAGAATGAAGAGGTTTGGCAGGAATTCCGCGGACTTTGTGATCTTTTCTTCAGTAAGCGTAATGCGTTGTTTGAGGAGAAGCGTTCAGGATACAAGGTCAACAAGGAAAAGAAGGAATCACTGATAGAGCGAGCCCGAGCAATTCAAAACAGTGATGATTGGAAGTCGGCCACCGATGAGCTGAAGCGAATTCAGGAAGAGTGGAAGGCGGTAGGTGGTGCCGATCCGCGAGAGGAGCAAAAGTTGTGGCAGCGCTTCCGGTCTACGTGCGATCATTTCTTTGCACGTAAGAAAGAAAACTACGCAAAAATCATTGAGGAGCAGGGCCAGAATCTGGCGTTGAAAACGGATATGCTGGTAGAGTTGGAAGCGCTGGAGATGACCGGCAATAAGGGAACTGACCTTGCTGCATTAAAGGCTTTTGGTGAGCGCTGGCATGCGGTAGGATTCGTGCCAAAAGACAAGGTGAAGGAAGTTATGGATCGATACAACCAGTTGCTCGATGTTAAGTATGGTCAGATAAACGCAGACCGCGAGCAACGTGAGATGTCTAATTTCCGGAGTAAGCTCGATTCATTGAAGAGCAGCGCTAATGGTGAAGCGCAGCTGAAGCGCGAGAAAAATTTCATGCGTGAGAAAATTGAAAAACTCAAGCATCAAATTACCCAGTACGAAAACAACATGGGTATTTTTACGGGTAAGGGTGCGGAAGCTCTTCGCAAGGATATCGAGAAGAAAATAAAGGCAACTGAGCGTGAAATTGAGGACATCAAGAAGAAGATGCAGCTGCTCGGCTCTTAATCTTTTTTAGTCAGAATTTTTTGTACAGCGGCAGTAGTTGAATATCCTGCTACAAGTGGTATGCAGATGACTTGTCCTCCGCGTTGACGAGTCTCTAGAGAACCCACAATGTAGCGTTTAGAAGACGGGTTTGTTTCATTTGCATCGTAGTCACCACCTTTCACAAGCACATCGGGTTGTATGGTTTCTATTAAGTTCGCCGGTGTATCTTCCGAAAAAATAATGGTGGCATTTGTGCATCGAAGAGCAGCTACTACGGTTGCTCGGGCCACTTCATCGTGGATAGGACGTTCGGGACCTTTGTTTAAGCGCTTCACCGACGCGTCGTCATTAATTCCTACAACCAGAAAATCGCCGAGTTTTCGGGCTTCTTCAAGGTATGACACATGGCCTGCGTGCAGTATGTCGAACACGCCATTGGTGAACACGATTTTTTGGCCTTCTTCTTTTCTGCGTTCCACGTCCTTAAGTAAGTCGTTTAGATGTGCGTAATGCATGGCGTTGTTATTTGCGAGCGGTTGCAATCATGAAGCTTACGGCACCCACCAGAATTTCCCAGGGTGTTTTGATAGACCAGGAAATGAGCGCGTATATTTTCCCAACATCGGCTTGGAATCCCAGCGCTTGCAGTCCGAGCACGGCCATGCCATGAAATGCTCCGGCTCCGCCCGGTGTGGGTACCATCATGCCCAGACTGCTGGCGGCCATGAAGAAAACGGTTTGGCGAAGCGTAATGCTGCACGTTTCTTCCAATGCGAGAAGAGAAGTGAACGTCATCATCAACCAGCAAAACCAGATGCCGAGTGAATAGGACCAAAACAGCGCTTTCTGCTTTAGTTTGAAAATGCTTTTTAAGCCATCGACCATTCCTAAAAAGAACTCTCTGATTTTTTTAAAGAACGGAATGTGTTCGAACTTTTTGAGTAGAAAAAGGAAGACGACAAAGGAGGCTATGGCTGCTATGAGCAAGACAAGTAATAAGGAACCGCGACCTCCATCGGCATGGGCGAAGATGGAATTGAATGCGTCGTGCTCTAGCAGGAAAGCTATGAAAATTAAGGTAGCCATGAGCACAATGTCAACCAATCGTTCTAAGAGCACGGTGCCGATGAGCTTGTTCACCGGCACATGATCGGTACGGTTGAGCAGCGTGCATCTTACAAGCTCTCCGGAGCGTGGTATTAGGTTATTCATGCAATACCCAAATGCCACAGAGTGAATAGCCCACCAGCCTCGAACACGATAACCCATCGGCTCGAGCATCAGGTTCCACCGCAAACCGCGAACAACGATAGCAGCATATCCAAAGGCAAAGGAAGCGAACACCCATATCCACCTTACCGTTTTGAGTGCGGGTAATAAATCGTTTTCCCAGCTAATGTCCTTGTACAGCACCCACATGAGTGCGGCGGCTAGTCCCAGAAAGACGATGTATGTAATTATCTTTTTAATGATTCGCGTTGTACGTATTCAAAAATGAAAAGTGGCGAATAGAAAATCCATTGACTTTCAGAAAGTTTTTCACTTTGAAAGTTGATTAGTCGATGTATCGGGAAAAACGATGGTGGGCTTGAATGATTTGGCTTCTTCTCGCGACATGTGAGCATAGGTTACAACGATTACGATATCGCCGGGCGTTACTTTTCGTGCAGCGGGTCCATTGAGGCAAACTACTCCGCTTCCCCGCTCGCCTTCAATAATGTATGTTTCGAGCCTTTCACCGTTCATGCAGTTTAACACCTGAACTTTTTCCCCTTCTATCATGTCGGCAGCCTCCATGAGCAACGGATCCAGGGTAATACTACCGATGTAATTGAGATTCGCCTCGGTAACAGTGACCCGGTGTATTTTTGATTTGAGCACTTCAAGTAACATGGCCGCAAAAATAATTGCAGAAAGCTCTTAACAGGCGGGAATTGATAAATCCGAATTCCATGGTTGTTGTTGCCATTTTCAACCGCTAACTTTGAAAGACAAAATTATTCTATCTGAAATTTGGTGAGAGGTTGTCAGGTAATTAACTTTAACGAATTACTATGATGACACTGTATCTTTTTCGATTTCAGTCCGTATAAACTTCCATGTGCCGGCCAATAGTCCATAGAAAAATTATTTCAGCGACCCTTGTGTTGGTTCTGGCAAGCGTGCTTTTAAGAGCGCAGCCCTGCCCCAGGGTGTTTGATTTTAATGGACAGACACCTACCAATCCTTTTTGGTATTCGTGCACGGGCGATGATTTTTCGTTTAATTTAAGTACACCCAACACATGGAATGGTTTCACTATAAACTGGGGCGATGGTTCTCCCGTAACCAGTGGTTCTTCGTGGGGCCCACCAACATTTCAGAATCACTTATACGCAGCCGCAGTTACTACCTACACTGTAACTATAACAGAAACTTCCACCGGTTGCACAGTTATCGGAACGGTGGTTATGGAGGAGGCTACAAGCGCCTCTATTCAAATTCCGGTGGGTGGTGTCACGCAGGCATGCGCTCCCCAAACCATGGAGTTCATAAACTCTTCCACAAACGTGTCGGGAACGACTCAGTTTACATGGGATTTTGGCGATGGCTCACCTCCATTGAGTTTCAACAGCACAAATTTGGGCCAAACCATTTCTCATACCTATCAGCAAGGGACTGTGGATTGTGAAACAGAGGTTACGCTTACCGCCCAAAACATGTGTAACATGGTTCAGGGTGGAAGCTCAACGGCAACGTTCAACCCAATCAGAATATGGGATATTGACGATGCAGCTATTTCTGCATCGGCCACGGTCTTGTGCTATCCGGACACTACTGTTACGCTTACCAATGCAACCGAGCGAAATTGTTTGTTTCAAGGAAATATCTTCCAGCGTTACGAGTCATGGAACTTTGGCGATTACTGGGGAACAGGCGAGGACAGCATAATTGATTGGACTCCCTGGCCACCGAGTTTTCCGCGCACACTGCATTTGCCGGGAATCGGTTCATACACGATCCAACTGGCCGATTCCAATTTTTGTGGCGTGGCCAACACAAGTTTAACCATACAGATTGTTCCACCGCCAACAGCGCAAATTGCAGTAAGCACCGACACGGTGTGTGTTGGTCAGCCCATAACTTTTTTTCAGCAGTCATTTGGCGGAGCGAATGTTTTCAAATGGAATTTTGGAAACAATGCAACCTGGTTTACGACCGGTTCCGGCAACTTATCCTATCAATATAACGCCCCTGGCACATACCAGGTGGGAAGCGCCGTAAGTGTATCGGGAAGCAGTGGTTGTGCAGATACTGCTTTCGTCACCGTGGTAGTGCTACCGAATCCGTTGGTTGCAATAAGCGCCGACCAAACAGAAGGGTGCGATCAGCTGCAGGTTGATTTCACAGCGGTTGCTCCCGATGCGGTTCAGTGGGTTTGGAATTTGGATAATGGGACCCCTGCGTTTAATGGGCTCAATCCACCCCTTGTGAATTACACTCAGCCCGGTGAGTACCATGTTACGCTCGAAGTCGAAAATTCTTTTGGGTGTGCGGCTGAAGATGATATTACGATAGAAGTATACCAATCGCCCCAGGTAGATTTCAATGTATTTAATGTGTGTGAAGGAGCAGTGGCTCAATTCACGGATCTTACCATTTCAGCCTCGAACAATGATATTACTGAATGGGCCTGGTCATTTGGCGATGGAACGGTTTCGGATCAACAAAATCCCACGCATACTTACACAGGCACGGGGAGTTTTTTGGTTCAACTCTTTATAACAACAGAACATTGTCCCGGTCAAACTTCTGAGAATATTATCGTTCAGGAGGCACCTGTAGCTTCTTTGGCTGCGGATGTGCTGGTGGGATGTACACCGCTTGTAGTCAACTTCGATAATCTGAGTGAACCGGCTGCCTCGTATGTATGGGATTTGGGGAATGGAATTTTATTGAATGACTTCGCAGGCCAACAAACCTTTTTCAATTTTGGAACCGCTGACACAACCTATCAGGTTACGCTGGGTGCTCTAAACTCTTTCGGGTGTGGCACAACTGACATGGTTGAAATTGTAGTACACCCCGGTGCTATTGCCAATTTTACTGATAATAGTACACCACCAACATGCGGCCCACTCGAGGCGTTTTTCCAGAACGAATCACAGAACGCCTTTGGTTATTCGTGGAATTTTGGAGATGGTTTTACATCGAATGTGGCGAGTCCATCACATACCTACTTCAACAACACGAATTTTCTGGATGTTTTTGAGGTTACGCTGATAGCATTTAACCAGCAAGGATGCAACGATACGTTATCGAAAACGGTTTTTGTGTATCCGTTGATTAACCTCAATCCAACGATTGAGACTTCAGAAGGGTGCGCCCCACTAACAGTTACAATGCCTTTTGTAGGTGGGGCACAGATTTATCAATGGGATTTTGGTGATGGCACCAGTTCGACATTTGCAATGCCGGTTCATACGTTCAACAATACTACCTCAAACGAGATTGTGTACGATGTGACTCTAATCGGAACTTCTGCTTTTGGTTGTTCGGATACGGTCGTTACTCAGATAACCGTGTTTCCCAATTCGGTGGCGCAATTCAATACCAACGTAGCTTCCGGCTGCTCGCCACTCACGGTTGATATTACCAATTTGTCGTCAGGTGCGGATACGTACAACTGGAATTATGGCGATGGCGGTGTTTCGCAAGTAACCGCACTCCAGCATTCGCATACTTTTATTAATAATGGTACTACCCCATTGGTACGCACGATTGCATTGGCTACGCAGAATATTTATGGCTGTTTAAGCTCATTCTCTGCCAATCTGGAAATCTATCCTCAAATAAACGTATCGTTTGTGGAGCCTGTTGATGTTTGCTCCCCGGCTACTGTCTCCTTTAGCAATACCAGTATCAACGTATCTTCTTATTCCTGGAATTTTGGCAATGGTCTTCAATCAGTGGCACTCAATCCGACATCTGTCTATGAAAACATTACAGACAATGATGTTCCTTACACAGTAACATTAACAGGCTCATCGGTGTTTGGATGTGTTGACTCTATGTCGCATACTTTTTTGGTGAAAACCACACCAACGGCATTATTTACGTTAAGTGAATTAGCAGCATGTGCTCCCGTTGAGGTGGAAATTTCAAACCAAACGGTAAGAGCCGACAATTTGCTTTGGACCTATGGAAATGGTATAACTTCTTCTACGGAAGATTCACTGCAGCAAATTGTCTATCAAAATAATGGAACGATTGCTCAGGAATTTGTCATAACCCTCCTGGCTACAACCGATGAAGGTTGCTCGAGTCAGCAAAGTTCTACCCTTACTGTTTATCCGTTGATTGATGCCGGTTTCATTGAGCCTTCCGCTTATTGCACTCCGGCAACGGTGCAATTCAACAGCACAAGTGTTAATGCAAACTCGTTGCAATGGGACTTTGGTAATGGGACTGTTTCTACTATACCTGCACCCACGTCATTCTTTGTGAACGATACGGGAGATCCGATTGTGTATGATGTTCAACTAGTAGCTACTTCTACCTACGGATGTGTGGATAGTATAAATCACCCGGTGGTGGTAAACCCAACGCCCGTGATTGATTTCAGTCCAAGCGTGTTTTCCGGATGTGCTCCTGTTGAAGTTACCTTCACCAATAATTCTTTGTTTGCTGACAACATTCTTTGGAGCTATGGTGATGGAGCCGGGTCTACAACGACCGATGCAATACATACCCATCTATATACCAATACAGGACTTGCGCCCGATTTTGTAGATGTTACTCTCTCTGCTGTTTCTGATGAGGGCTGTAACTCGTCGACGACAGTTGAATTGAGTATTTATCCCGGTGTAACAGCTGGCTTTTTGAGTCCGGGATCATTTTGTTCACCGGCGCAATTGGCTTTGGTGAATACAAGTCAAAATGCGGTAACATTTGAATGGTCTTTTGGAAATGGATTGATGTCGATAATGCCAAACCCAACAACCAACTATTCGAACACATCAGGAGAAACGGAAGTGTATGACATTACACTGCTGGCAGCAAATGCATATGGCTGTGTAGATTCGGTCGAGCAGCAGGTTACTGTTTTTGCCACTCCTTTGGTGGATGTGTTGGCGAATGTGAATGCGGGTTGTTCTCCATTGGTTGTGACGTTTGCAAATGAAACAACCTTCGCCGACAATATTGTATGGCAATATGGCGACAACACTTCTTCGAATACAACGGCTTCACAGCATGCTCACACGTTCGTCAATAATGGCACCGATGCAGAAGATTTTGAGGTCTTTATGCAGGCATCGACCCTTGAAGGGTGCGCTGCGCAGGCGAATTTCGTAATTCAGGTCTACCCGAATGTCGAAGCGGAATTTGAAGATCCCGGAGCCTATTGTTCTCCCGTGAGCTTAGGCTTTATTAATACAAGTCAAAACGGAGCTTCGTATCAGTGGAACTTTGCGAATGGTATGCAATCCATCATGGAAAACCCAGTGGTGTTTTTCTCGAATAATTCGGATACCACACAGGTGTTCGATGTATCCCTTTTGGTGACATCGGCTTATGGTTGTGAATCGCAGTATTCTGCTCCGCTTACAGTTTATCCGCTGCCCAATGCTTCCTTTGTGTTGAATGAAACCAATGCTTGTGAGCCGGGGCCGCTTACCATGTTCAACAATTCAACAGGAGCAGCTTCGTATATGTGGGATTATGGCGATGGTACAGCATCCATAACAGCAGCTACCGCACATACACACGATTATTCGAATGCACCTTTTCAGACGAATTCCTACACCATATTACTTGTAGCCACTTCGGCGGATGGTTGTGTGGACCAGTCGCAACTCAATTATACGATTTACCCCGATGTGGTTGCCCTGTTTACTACGGATACGATGGGATGCTCGCCTCATTTGGCTCCGCTCATTAACCAAAGTGTCGGCGCAGTATCCTATCAATGGAACTTTAGCGATGGGCAGACTTCCTCGCAGACGTCGCCGGCTCTCACCTTTAATGCACCATTTGACCTCGACGTGGATGTCAATGCACAGTTGATTGCGACCAATGTATTTGGATGCTCTGATACCATCGTTCGCACAATCCATGTGATGCATACGCCACAGGCTATTGCACAAATTGACTCAGTGTATGGATGTTATCCGTCGACGGTTGTATTCTACAACGGTTCAATTGGTGCCGATGGGTACAATTGGCAGTATGGAACCGGGCAAAGCTCTTCTACTGCAGAAGAGTTTCATGAGCATCAGTACGTGAACATTACGGACGAGTTGTTCACTTTCAACATTACACTTCAGGCGTATACAGATTATGGATGTATAAGCAGTGATCAACTTACACTGGATGTGCCACCGGAGGTGCAGGCCGATTTCAATTCCATTCAACAGGGTTGTACTCCGCTTGAGGTGTTTTTTGACAATACGAGCGAGGGAGGAACAAGTGTCGAGTGGCATTTTGGTGATGGAGACAATTCAAACGCGTATGAACCTCAGCACACGTTTTTCAATTTCGGAACGAATGACACTACTTATACCGTGGAGCTCTTGCTGTATGACAACTTTGGTTGTGCAGATACCGTGACTCAGGAAATATTGGTATTTGCTGACCCTGTAGCAGGCTTCGAAGTAACACCTCAATCACAGCTATGGCCCAGCGCAACCATTGATATTACCAATACAACTGTTGGTGGTAATCTGGGAGCTACCTGGAATATGAGTGACGGATCGTTTTTATTCGATGTGAATCCGGGTTCATATACTTATGAAACATGGGGTGAGTTTACGATTCAATTGGTGGTGAGCAACGGTCTTTGCAGTGATACTACCTACCGTACAATTGAGATATTACCTCCGGCACCGGTGGCCAATTTTGCGGGACCTGCTGAAGGATGTGCTCCTTTGCGCGTAGAATTCACCAACTTAAGTGAGAATGCAGTTGTATCGACCTGGTCGTTTGGCGATGGCAATCAGTCCACGGCCCAGAATCCGGTTTATACCTACTATCAACCCGGCATTTACACCGTGTCTCTGAATGTGGTCGGCCCTGACGGCAGCAGCAACACATTGACGCAGGAACAAATTATTTATGTGTATGCAAACGCCACGGCTTCTTTTGCAGTAACACCCACAAACGTAAATGTGCCGGGCGAGCCTGTATACTGCTTGAACCTTTCAGCGAATGCCTCGTCCTATTACTGGGATTTCGGCGATGGTGAAACATCCACAGAAGAAAATCCCTTACACTACTACCAGGAGCGTGGTGAATATGATATCACGTTGATAGCAGTGAATGGCAATGGTTGTTCGGATACCTTGACATTGCTTGGACTGATTGAATCAAATGATGTTGG
>JBJTRD010000319.1:0-2048 GCA_046075945.1 Flavobacteriales bacterium | reverse complement strand
TCATCATCAGCCTTACCAACAATATCGGCCAGTTTATCTCATGGTCGTCTGCCGGTAAAATGGGCTTCAAGGGTTCGAAGAAGAACACTCCATACGCTGCCCAGTTGGCCGCAGAGCAAGCTTCGAAGGAAGCGATGGATCTTGGATTGCGCAAGGTGAAAGTATTCGTGAAAGGCCCGGGTGCAGGACGCGAGTCGGCCATCCGTACCATTCACAACACGGGCATCGAAGTGCTGGAAATCGTGGATATCACGCCACTTCCTCACAACGGCTGCCGCCCTCCCAAGAAAAGAAGAATCTAATACTATTTCAAGAAATCACAAGCAATGGCCAGATATACAGGACCCAAGTCAAAGATTGCGCGTAAGTTCCGTGAGCCGATTTTCGGACCGGACAAAAATTTGGATAAGCGTAATTATCCACCCGGACAACACGGACCCAACAAGCGTCGTGGAAAGCAGTCGGAATATTCCGTTCAGCTCAACGAGAAGCAGAAGGCAAAATATACCTATGGTATTTTGGAACGTCAGTTCGAAAATCTCTACAAAAAAGCATCAGCTCGTCCCGGTGTAACCGGTGAAATTTTGCTCGCTTTGTGTGAGTCACGCCTCGACAATACTGTGTACCGTCTCGGATTGGCTGCAAGCCGCATGGGCGCTCGTCAGTTGGTAGGTCACAGCCACATCACCGTAAATGGTCAGGTAGTAAATATCCCATCGTACCAGCTGCGTCCGGGCGACCGCGTCGGAGTGCGCGAGCGTTCGAAGTCATTGCCAACAATCACAATGGCACTGGCGAATCGTCGCAAGTTCGATTGGCTCGATTGGAACGATGCCGACAAGCAAGGTGTCTTCCTCAACTTCCCAGAGCGTGTGCAGATTCCTGAAAACATCAAGGAACAGCTCATCGTCGAATTGTATTCTAAGTAATAGTCCAGAACCAAAATATAATAATCACACTATACATGGCAATCATCGATTTCGTAAAACCAGACAAGGTCGTAATGCTCGACAGCAACGACTTCTCAGGTGCGTTTGAATTTCGTCCGCTGGAGCCGGGTTTCGGTATCACCATCGGAAATGCACTGCGCCGAATTCTGCTCTCTTCATTGGAAGGTTTTGCAATCACCTCAATAAAAGTTGAGGGCGTTGATCATGAGTTTTCTACAATCAAAGGCGTGGTGGAAGATGTTACTGAAATCATCCTCAACCTCAAGCAAGTTCGTTTGAAGCGTCAGATTGAGACAACCGATTACGAAAAGGTAACCATAAACATCACCGGTCAGGAGCAATTCAAAGCCGGCGACATCAGCAATTTCACAACTGCATTCCAGGTACTGAACCCCGACTTGGTGGTTTGCAACATGGATCCTAAAGTGAAGTTGAATTTGGTCATCACCATAGGCAAAGGCCGCGGATACCGTCCGGCTGAAGAGAACAAGTCGAACAGCGCGCCTGTGGGCACCATCGCTATCGACAGCATTTTCACTCCTATTCGTAATGTGAAGTTCAGCGTAGAAAACTTCCGTGTGGAACAAAAGACCGACTACGAAAAGTTGTTGGTGGAAATTCAGGGCGATGGCAGCATCACTCCTAAAAATGCATTGCAGGAAGCAGCGAAGATTCTCATTCACCACTTCATGTTGTTCAGCGATGAGCGCATTACCCTCGAGCAGGAAGCGAAGAAGGAGACAGAAGAATTTGACGAAAGCTCTATGCACATGCGTCAATTGTTGAAGACCAAGTTGGTCGACATGGATTTGTCGGTGCGCGCCCTCAACTGTTTGAAGGCAGCCGATATCGATACCCTGGGCGATTTGGTTTCATTCAACAAAAACGACTTGTTGAAGTTCCGCAACTTCGGTAAGAAGTCGCTTACAGAATTGGAAGAACTCGTGGAAGGCAAAGGCTTGCAGTTCGGTATGAACGTGAGCAAGTACAAGCTCGACCGCGACTAATTGGTAACTTGGTGCGCAAGCACTTAATAAGAAAAATTATTTAAAGAACCCGAAGTAGTTGTAAAAGAAGGTGGCCCATGCAATGATTCGC
>JBJTRD010000318.1:0-3421 GCA_046075945.1 Flavobacteriales bacterium | reverse complement strand
TTTTCGAATGGATAGTGCTGCTGCGCGTAAGGCATGGCACCACTGTCGAACCACACATCAATGAGGTCTGCTTCACGGTACATCTTTTGGCCCGTGGCCGAAACCAGTATGATTTCGTCAGCATAGGGCTTATGCAGGTCGAAGGTTTCGTAGTTGGCCTTCGAGAAATCATTAGGGGTGAATTGGGCCAATGGATTCTTCGCCATAAAGCCGGCCGCAATGGATTTGTCAATCTCCGCTTTCAATTGTTCCGCGCTGCCGATGCAGGTGACTTCGCTGCCATCCTCGTTGCGCCAGAGCGGAAGCGGAATTCCCCAAAAGCGCGAGCGCGAAAGATTCCAGTCATTTGCATTTTCCAGCCAGTTGCCAAAACGGCCTATCCCAGTGGCTTCAGGTCGCCAGTTAATGGTTTTATTTAGTTCCACCATGCGGTTGCGCACCTCGGGGATTTTTATAAACCAGGAATCGAGCGGGTAATAAAGCACCGGCTTGTCTGTGCGCCAGCAATGCGGGTAGTTGTGCTCGTATTTTTCTTTTTTGAAAAGCTTGTTTTCGTTTTGAAGCTTGAGGCAAATACGCTCGTCGACGCTGAGGTAATTGAGCTTCGACGTGTCTTTGATAAAACCTGAAAGACTGGTTTTCTGTTTTTCGAGTTCGGCTGTCTTTTGTTCTTCAGAGTAATAATCTTCCTTCACGAATTCTTCGCCGAAGAGGAAAACGCCGTCGCTCACCTCGGGGAGGAAACGCCCGCGACGATCTACCAAGGTCAGCGAGTCGATTCCATTTTGCCTGGCTACACGGAAGTCATCGGCACCGAATGACGGCGCAATGTGAACGATGCCCGTTCCGTCTTCCGTAGTCACAAAATCGCCCACAATAACACGGAATGCGTCTCCCTCGGGCTGCACAAACGGAAGCAGCTGGTGGTAACGCGTGCCGGCAAGCGATTCACCGGTAAAGGTTGCAAGCACCTCGTAAGGCACTTGCTTGTCGCCCGGTTTATAGTCTTCAAATTTCAATTCGGCCTGTGCCGCCGAAAAATATTTTCCCATTAAATCTTTGGCCAACACAACTTGCACCGTTGCCCCTGAATAATGGTTGATGGTTTTCACCAACACATATTCAATGCTCTTGCCCACAGCGAGCGCCGTGTTGCTCGGGAGCGTCCAGGGTGTGGTCGTCCACGCAAGAATAAAAGTAGGCAATGCAGAGGCGCTGATGTGCTGAAGCGACGATTCTTTTACCTCGAACATGGCCACCGCCGAGGTGTCTTTCACATTGCGATAGCAGCCGGGCTGATTCAATTCGTGGGAGCTCAATCCTGTGCCGGCCGCGGGCGAAAATGGTTGTATTGTGTAGCCTTTGTACAGCAAGCCTTTGTTGAACAGTTGCTGCAGCAACCACCACACACTTTCAATGTATTTGTTGTCGTAGGTGATATACGGATCGGTCATGTCGACCCAATATCCCATGATGCGCGTAAGCTCTTCCCACTTGTCGGTATACTTCATCACCTCGCGTCGGCATGCAAGGTTGTATTCTTCAACGGTAATTTTCTTGCCGATATCTTCTTTGGTAATGCCCAGTGTTTTTTCTACGGCAAGCTCGATAGGCAAGCCATGAGTATCCCAGCCGGCCTTGCGCTTCACTTGTTTACCATTGAGCGTTTGGTAGCGGCAGAAAATATCCTTGATGGTACGCGCCATAACGTGGTGAATGCCGGGCATACCATTGGCGCTGGGCGGCCCCTCATAAAACACAAATGGATTTTCCTCGCTGCGCTCTTCGATGCTGCGACGGAAAATGTGATTGGTATCCCAAAAAGCAAGCACTTCGTCGGCTATTGCCGGCAACCGAAGGCCTTTGTATTCGCGATAAACTTGAGACATGATGGGGTATAGAAAGGTGCGCGAAGATAATGTGAACTAGGCAAGTAGGATTATAGGATTGTAGGATTATAGGGAGTTGGGGTTCTCCCTACAATCCTACAATCCTACAATCCTGTAATCCTATTCTACACTTTCGAAATCTTAATCATATTCGTCATTCCCTGCTCGCTGATAGGCATGGACGCAAGGTGAATGATGAAGTCCCCGTCTTTGATGAGGCTGTTTTTCTTGAGGAAAAAACGAATGTCGGCGATGGTTTGATCGGTGCTCACCATTTTATCGTAATAAAACGCATGCACTCCCCACGCCAGGCTCATTTGGGTAAGAATTTTTTTATTGCTGGTGAATACGAACACGTTCGCATTGGGGCGCCAGCTCGATATGCGATAGCCGGTATAGCCGCTGAATGACATCGTGACCAAAGCCGTTGCATTTACACGTGCTGCCAAACGACACGCGCTGTAGCAGACGCTGTCGGTCATGAAACGATTGATGTCAATGTCGTTGGGCATTTCTTCGTGGTAGTAAATGCCTCCATATGTTTCAGCTTCGGTGATGATTCGGTTCATGATGCTCACCGCTTCGGCCGGGAATTTACCAACCGATGTTTCTCCACTGAGCATAACCGCATCTGCGCCATCGAGCACTGCATTGGCCACGTCGGTTACCTCTGCGCGGGTGGGTGTCATGTTGGTGACCATGCTCTCCATCATTTGCGTAGCGACGATCACAGGCTTGGCGGCCGTCACACATTTCTTCACAATCTTTTTCTGGATAAGCGGCACGCGCTCGAGCGGAATTTCTACACCGAGGTCGCCTCGCGCTACCATCACTGCATCTGTTTCCCGTATGATATCATCGATCTGATCGACCGCCTCGGGCTTTTCAATTTTCGCTACCACCTTCGAATGCTTGCCCGAGCGGGCGATGATTTCTTTGAGAGCGACAACATCCTCTGCATTGCGAACGAACGACAAGCCTATCCAGTCGATGTCGTTGCGCAACGCAAATTCGAGGTCGGCCAAATCTTTTTCAGAAAGCGAAGGCAGAGAAACTTTTGTATTGGGAAGGTTTAAACCCTTTTTGGAAGAAAGAGGTCCGCCCTGCATTATTTCGCACTCTACTGTATCGACACCATTGGTAGAAAGTATGCGCAATGCCAACTTACCATCGTCGAGCAGCACCGTCTCGCCGGCTTTTACATCTTGTGCAAACTCCTTGTAGTTGGTGTAAATGACTTTGTCTGTTCCAATTTGCTTGATGGTTGAAATGGTGATTTTATTTCCGGTAACGATGTTTACGCTGCCATTTTCCATTTCACCTACACGCAGCTTCGGGCCTTGCAAATCGGCCAGCATGGAGGTGTTGACCCCGAGCTCCTTGTTGATCTCGCGAATGGCGTCGACCACTTTCTGGTGATCTTCATACGCACCATGCGAAAAATTAAGACGAGCTACATCGAGCCCGTTCTGAATCATGCGTGTCAATACTTCTTTCGAGCTGCTGCTCGGGCCTATCGTGGCTACTGTCTT
>JBJTRD010000317.1:0-7604 GCA_046075945.1 Flavobacteriales bacterium | reverse complement strand
TATCTCATCCGTCGAAATACATCCGTCGGGTGCAACAACCAACACGGAATAAGCGCCGGTAGCATTTACGGTAATCGAAGAAGTTGTCGCGCCTGTGCTCCATTGTACTGCGTAATCAGCTGGCCAGTCGACACTGATGGTGTATGTTTCATCTATACACCTACCCACATCTTCACCCAAATCCGTAATGATTGGCTGCACGTCGATGGTCAATGATGCAGAAGCCTCACAACCTGCTGCGGTTGTGGCTGTGACGCTCATCGTTCCGGAGTTTTCAGTGGTTAGCACTGTGCTTGAAATGTTTGCATTCAATACCCAATCCTGCGGGCTCCATTGCCATTGCATGGCATCCGTTATGGTCGCACTTGCAGATATAGGGGTGCCTGCACCCGTGCAGGTTTGGATAGCCGTCGGTGTAATGTTCAAATCGAATTGCGGGGTTACGTCAATAGCTACCGTTTGTGTTGCGCTGCAACCTGAAGAATTTTGGATTGCAACGCATGTAATCTGCGCATCAGCTGCAGGTGTTATTTGAATTACATCAGATGCAGGATTGTCGATGCTCCCATCGCCTGTCCATAAAAAATCGACATTACTTGCTTGTGTATTAAGAGCTGCAGATAGTGTTGCTGATTCACCCTGGCAAAGGGAGTCCTCACTTGTTGTAACTGTGAGCTCAAACAACGAACCCAGGGTTACCTCCAGAGTTCCTTCCGCAGTACAACCAAATTCCGATGTCGCTTCCACTGTAAATGTTTGCGATGCAGATAGGTCGACAGTAGGATTCGATGTAAAAGATCCTAGCATTCCGGCCGAGGGAGACCAGGTATATTCATAGATGCCGGGTAAAGATGGAGTAGCCGAAAGCATAACCACCTGCGGCGAACAGACCACCATATCAGTTGTAGTCAGCGTGAATGGTTGGCCAACTTCCACGAATACAGAATCAATATAATCGCACCCCGTAGCCGGATCTGTTGTTGCAACCTCATACCATGAAGTGACACCCGGCGTTGCTTCGACCGATGCACCGATTGTATTTATTAGACCGGCCGAAGGCGACCATGAGCAAACAACAGAAGAAGTCGCCGTACGACTGATGTACGCATTATCGAGTACCCAATTATCCTGGTTGTTGGTGTAGGAACCGTTTTGTCGCCAGCGCAAACGTGTATTCGGATTGCAGGCCGCAGCAGGCAATGGCACTGATACCAACGTAAAATCTGAATATGCAGATTCGTAGAATGTTTGAATTGTTGTCCACGCTCCACCTGCCACCGAGTAGGATATCACCACATGATCGCCGGGTTCTGCGTCGTCGCAGGGCGCTACACCATCAGCAATCTTTAGAGCAAAAACAGCAGTGGCTACCCCTGTCAAATCGCGCGGCTGGGTAATGGCCTCCCGCGGAAATGCTCCGTTGAAGTAGAGAGCGTTTCCGGACACTACACCACACACATTGCTTTCATCACCACCGGAAATACTCTCCCAATCGCCCCATGATATAGCGGGGTCAAAATTGTCGCGCCATACAATGTCTTCCACCTCTACTTCCAAACTTACCGTTTCTCCGGCGCAGATTCGAACATAATCTTCCACCACCTCGAATCGAGCGATACTGCCTTGCGCTGCATCCAATACGATAGAGGCTTCGCCCTGAGCACAGCCGGAGGGCGTCGTGAGTGTAACCGAATAAACAGCATCGTCCTGCGCATTCACCAAAATTTGAGAAGGATTATCATTGTAATGTTCAGCGTTCGGCAACCAGGTATATTGATAAATAGCATTAGTCTCGGTTGTCTGTGCCGTAAGCACAACCGACTCGAACGAACATAGATTTTGCTGATCCTGCAGAATGGTGACCGGAATACCATCGGGCGACTCCACGCTATAATAAAAAGTATCTACACACCCCGAAAGCACGGCCGTAGCGTGCAGCTCGTAAACTGCGTTCTCTATTGGTGAATTTAGGATGTAAGAAGAAGCAGTTGATAGCACCGTATTATCGCCCTCTGCAAAATACCATTGTGGGGAGGTATAGTTGATAGGCACATCCAATTGAGCCGTCGTATTCGAACAAAACGTTTCTTCGAATATTGTTGTAGGTTCAATCACACTGTTCGCAAGCGTCAGCGCGCTTCCGGCCGCACCATCACTACCATCGTTCACACAGTACAGACTTCCAAAAAAACCGGCAGGACACTCTATTCTATGTTGGCCCTGAGAAACTTCACGTGTGCAATACCAATGGTCGCCGCATGAACCTGCCTGACTAAATTGTGCAACAGGAATTAACACACCATCCAATTTACACGTGCCAAGTCCCCAGGCAGGTATGACCACATTTACAAAATGTGTATTCAAATCTTGTAAATCATTAGCGAAAAAAAGCGTCTGTTCAAGAGTTGCATCCGCAGGTTGCACCCAACACATGGCAGGGTCGCCATTACCTGCACACGAGATTCCTTCCATGAATTGGATTACAGCAATCGGCTTGTTCGAACTAACACAATGTGCGGCCTCTTGCGCATTGAACTCTAAAAAATCACCGGCTTGCAAAACAGAAGGCGCCAATCCGTCAATCGATACTGCAGTCGCATTTTCTCCCGCTAATACTCGATAGGTATAGGTAGGTGTTGTTAGATTAGGTAACGTAGAATTAATATCGAATCCAAAAGGAGTCACAACATAGTTTGTTCCCCAATGGCTTACATCGTAGAGTTGTTCGAACAAATAATCGACCATCGAAATACATGTATCCGGAATACGAGCGCTGATGCAGCCGCCAAATACCGCGAAGGGTCTGCAATTACCACTAGCCGAAGTTGCTGTTATTAGAGTGCCGGTGAGGTCGCCGGAACCTGCCGCAGTGACCTGATAGCACTCGCCCCTATTGAGTTGAACGATTATCGGTATACCCGCCGGGCTCCCGTTGTTTGTCGCAGTACTGGGAATAATTTCAACTTCTGTTTCATCTTCAGTAGCCACAATAAGCAGTTGCGAGCCAAGATCCGATAAACCCGAATAGCTGGCAGCGATGTAATGCGTTCCCAGCATATCATCCGACAAAATCCGCGTTGCATCGGCCTTTGCACTCGTGTAGTTCAACGCTTGCACGGACACGGGCTGAGCACTTAGAATATGAATAGCTCGCCCCTCCGCCGTCTGATTGGAAATGACCTCAGCAACATCACTCGGCAACTCAATTTCAATGCTTGATTGTGCCTGAATATAAAAATTCTGACTCCACTCTTGCCCCGGGATTTCGATTACCCCTGATGTGGCAAGCGAAGAGGAAATGGTTACCGTCAGCACATCTTCGGGGGCAACCGAACCGTTCGACATAAAACCAAACCAGAACGATGTTGCCGGAGCAGTGGCTTGTGCTGTTATGCTTCCGGACATAAACAGCATTCCACAAATCAATAACATTCCGAGGATTCTCATCATTCGTGGGTTTTTACCCGTCAGGCCAAGACTTCAAAGGTATATTTGAAAGACTGCCCCTTAGGTCAAACGTTGCATTGGTTTATGAACGAGGTGCCTTGCAATAAATTTCAAACCTACAAGCCGCAAAACAAAAAAGGACAGGAAACCTGCCCTTTTCAGTATTCTATTTTCAAGAAACTTATTCTGCTAAAATCGTAACCTTATTATTGAAAACCTCTACGGTTCCGCCCTTCACATCGAAGCGATGCTCTTTACCGGCGTTGTCCTTTACACGCACAACACCCTTCTTCAAAGATGAAATAAGCGGTGCGTGATTATTGAGAACACCCAGGCTACCATCGCTTCCGGGAAGAAACACATAGGTTCCGTCGCCCTCAAACAAGGTTGATTCAGGAGTTATGATTTCAACTTTCATAGTAATTCAAATTAACGGGCGGCAGCCTCGGCCAACATTTTCTTACCGGCTTCTATTGCTTCCTCGATGGTACCCTTCAGGTTGAAAGCAGATTCCGGAATATCGTCGCAATGACCGTCGAGAATCATATTGAAACCTTTGATGGTGTCTTCAATTGGAACGAGTGTACCCTTGATACCGGTGAACTGCTCGGCCACGTGGAAAGGCTGCGACAAGAAGCGCTGTACTTTACGGGCGCGGAATACCGACAACTTATCTTCTTCCGAGAGTTCGTCCATACCAAGAATGGCGATGATATCCTGCAACTCCTTGTAGCGCTGAAGAATCAGCTTCACACGCTGTGCACAGCGGTAGTGCTCTTCACCTACAATTTGTGGAGTCAGAATTCGTGATGTAGAATCGAGAGGGTCAACCGAAGGATAGATACCCAATTCCGCGATCTTACGGCTCAATACAGTAGTTGCATCCAAGTGAGCGAACGTTGTAGCAGGCGCCGGATCCGTCAAGTCATCGGCAGGTACATATACCGCCTGAACGGAAGTGATGGAGCCGCGCTTGGTTGAAGTAATGCGCTCTTGCATGAGACCCATCTCAGTAGCCAGTGTAGGTTGGTAACCCACCGCCGATGGCATACGACCCAACAGTGCCGATACCTCAGAACCTGCCTGAGTGAAACGGAAGATGTTGTCGATGAAGAAAAGGATATCACGACCACCTGACTTCTCATCACCATCGCGGAAATATTCTGCTACTGTAAGACCGGAGAGGGCCACACGAGCGCGCGCTCCGGGTGGCTCGTTCATTTGTCCGAATACGAAGGTCGCCTGCGACTTTTCGAGCTCTTTAGCATCCACCTTACTTACGTCCCAGTCACCTTTTTCCATTCCGTGCATGAACTCTTCGCCGTACTTAATGATACCAGCTTCAATCATTTCACGGAGCAAGTCGTTTCCTTCACGCGTGCGCTCACCAACCCCGGCAAATACGGAAAGACCGTCGTATGCCTTTGCAATGTTGTTGATCAACTCTTGAATCAATACGGTTTTACCTACCCCGGCACCACCGAACAATCCGATTTTACCCCCCTTTGCATACGGCTCAATCAAGTCGATAACCTTGATACCGGTGAAAAGTACTTCCGTAGAAGTAGAAAGGTCTTCGTAGCGTGGAGGCTGGCGGTGAATAGAGTAACCACCGGCCTTGCTCACTTCTGGCATACCGTCGATAGAATTACCCACCACGTTGAAGAGACGGCCTTTGATGGCGTTGCCCACCGGCATGGTGATGCTGGCACCTGTGGCAACCACTTCCTGACCGCGCTGCAGACCCTCGGTAGCATCCATCGCAATGGCGCGAACCGTGTCCTCACCGATGTGCTGCTGGCACTCGAGAATGAGGTCGCCTCCGGGGCGTTTAATCACCAGAGCGTCGAGAATATTAGGGAGTTTTTGGCCGGCCGGGAAGGAAATATCCACTACCGGACCGATGATTTGAGCAACTTTACCTGTGTTTTGAGACATCGTAATCTTTTAAAATTCGGGCGCGAAGGTAATGCGGGAAAGCCCAGAGAAAAAACTTTTTTGGGAAAAGGGATCTCCATTTTCCTCATTCGATGCAATTGCGGGATATTCCGCACCAACAAACCAAATTCAATTATCAACCTGCCCGTCCACACGAACACAACAAATACCCAAAAAAGCAATCTTTCAAGCGAGTCCTTTTTTTACTTTCGAACCTGAAAAATCATACGAGGTTTGAAAAAAACAATCATTGTATCCATACTCAACTTGCTGGTTGTGCCTGCAATTGCTCAATCCCTGCTCTGGCAAGGAATATCCGTTGGAAGTGCATACCACCAGGCGGTTCAGCCGCTTGAAGACGGTTCAGTTATCTATGTCGGCAACTTTCAAAACGCACTCGATGCTGCGCCGCTCTCTGAAACATTAAGTATCAATGCGGGCAGCAACAACTATAAGGGGTTTCTGCAACATCTCGACGCCAATGGCAATGCACTCTTTGCTACGGGCTGGACCGGCAGCGGAACAATGAATCTTCAGACCATGGATAGGGATGATGAAGGAAACCTCTTCCTGGGTGGGCATTTTTCGGGCACTATCGACCTGGACCCCGGTCCGGGAAACATCAATGTCAATTCAGTTGGAGGCTTTGACATATTTATTTTAAAGCTCAACAGCAATTTTGAAGTGCTTTGGTCGCAGACTATTGGTGGCCTGCAAGATCAATTTTGCCAAAACATAGTGTGCGATCATCTTGGAAATATTAATCTGAGTGGGGAGTACACGGCCGCAACAGATTTTGATCCCGGGGCCGGAACGGCCACGTTGACCAGCACCGATTTTCATGAATCCATGTACCTCTTACAACTCGGGCCATCGGGTGAGTTTCACTGGGTTCATAAGCTTCATTCTGTTGAGCTGGAAACGGAAATAAATACAGACGAAGAATTGAGGGTAAATAGTCTCAACCAAATTATTGTTTGCCACGATTTTATTCAATACCTAATTATGGATAATGAGGCCGCTTCGTTGCTGGAGGCGCCCGGATCATATCAGAATTTCATCATGGCCTTCAACTCTGACGGCACCAGGATATGGGATCATTGGCTGGGCGGTGGTTCAAGCTCATCCATTACAGATAACCGATCCATTCAACTCGATGGGGAAGACAACATTTTTATTTGCGGTCGCTTCGCCTCCTCTTCGGTTGAATTCAACAACGATATTGCAGGACCTGAATTCTACAACGCTCCCTTTTCAGGAGGGCACCTAGTCAAAATGGACCCCTTGGGTAATTTCCTCTGGTGTGCACCTTTCTACAGCACAACCATCGATTTACCTAGTATCAACAAGTTAGCGATAGCACCGAATGGTGACTTAGTTGTTTCAGGAAGCACTACTACTTCCATCGATATTGACCCCGGGGTGAGTCAGTTGATTTTTCCATATACCGCGGGCAATTTCGTCGTGCGGCTAGATTCAATGCTGAACCCTGTATATTCCTTCAGTTTACCGGGATATATAGAAACGTTTTTTCTAACGGGTGATGGACAAGCTATTCAAGCAAGTGCAACGTCCTACCAATATACATACACCATTGGCGGCGTGCAATATTCGTTTGCGAATTTGCTGCCCACCGTTGATGGTACTGACCTTTTGTTCAGTCGAGTTGCATTTTGTGTTTCACCGGGATGCATAGACCCCGTGGCATGTAACTACGATAGCTCTGCCACATGCGATGACGGGAATTGCAGCTATGTGGGCGAAGAGGATACCGACGACGATTGCGATGTAGATTTTGACGATCTTACCAACATCCTCAACTTCTACGGATGCATGGAGGATTGTGGTGGTAGCGACATCAACAATGACGGCATCGTATCCGTGGAGGACCTCATGCAATTCATCAGCGCCTGGTAAAAAGATACCTTTTCGTTTGAACGATAATTAAATCACGGTTTCTAGGGTGCAAGCAGCTTGAAACCCTTTCCGTGAATATTGATGATTTCCACGGCCGGGTCATTCTTCAAGTGCTTCCGGAGTTTAGCGATGTAAACGTCCATTGAACGTCCATTAAAATAATTGTCGTCACCCCAGATGGCCTTCAGCGCATAACCGCGCTCCATAATTCCATTCTTGTTTTTGCAGAGCAAATACATCAGCTCGTTTTCCTTCGTGGTAAGCTTCACCTCGAAGCCGGTAGTCGATAGTTTTTGTTTTTG
>JBJTRD010000316.1:0-2379 GCA_046075945.1 Flavobacteriales bacterium | reverse complement strand
CACTGATCAACCAACACCCTCTCTTCCCAAACGCACTTGCCATGAATGTCGCAGATCGTTAGAAGGTGAAAGCCGGCGCGTGGAAAGGTGATTTGCAGATGTTGATCTGCCGGAACGGGATATGTGGAAAATGATGCTTCCTTGAACACATCCCCTGTTAAGGAAAGTGCATCGCAACCCGTTCCGATTAATACATTATCGATCAAATCAAAAACCTCCTTTTCCACCGAGTAAAACGCCGATCCCGGAAGTGTTGTATAGCCATCGCCGCATCCATTGGTGATAAAGATCATTCCTACCTTGCGCAAAGGATCGATGTAGGCATTACTGACGAGTCCATACGCTTCACCCGGATGACCAATCATAATATCACTTCCTGATAAGACGACATCTTGATTGACCGTATTGGTCAAACGGTGCATTCCAAGTCCCCAACTGCGAAAAAGCCCGAAGTAATTATTGCCGTTATTCCCATTATACGTCCATGAGTCACCCATCATCAGGGCTGAGGATTCCGGACTGAGAATAGCGCTGCCGTTAAGAGTTCCCTCATTCAGGAACAATCGAAACACAGTTGCCAAATCCAACGCTGAAATACGCAAACCGCCTTGTGGAGCAAATCGTAGTGCGTTTGTCCCCGGCAGGTAGTTCGCCAGGTAAGCCTCATTAGGAATACCATCCTGAAAGTCATCCGCTTGAATGACCCACTGGCCGTTTTGCTTGCGGTAGAGCGCAGCGAGTTGTTGGAGATTATCGAGATCGGCAATGCGAAATGAGGCGTCTATTCCCAGCGGATCGATTATATGCTGCGAACAATAAACATCAAAGCGTTCACTGCTCACGGCCTCAACGATAGTTCCCAATATGCCGAAGTTAAGGTTGGAATAATTGAAATAGGTTCCCGGTGAAGTATTATTGAATATTGCATTGGAATATGCGGTGCCAGTGGGTGAAACAAGCTCCTCCAGCGACGGAACATTGAGAGCTGTATAGGTCTGACTTAAAAAACTATCGTAATTCCCTCCATCAATGATTGTGGATGTATGACTCAACAGCATGCGCGGGGTTATAGGCGTGTCAGGGTGATTCGGATTGCGGACGGTATATCCCAACAAGACGGATATGTCGTCATCCAGCGAGCACAGTCCGGCATCTACCAATTGCATGAATGCAATGGCTGTAATCGTCTTTGAAATACTGGCAATTCGAAATTTCGTTTGGTCCGTGACGACAATGCCAGCTTCAAAATGGGCACTGCCAAAGGGTTCAGAAAGGAGCAGGCTATCCTCACAAAACAATACAACAGCACCACCTGCGAGATCATATTCATCTTGAATATTGCCCAGGGAAATACTCAAGTCTTGAGCTCTTGTGGCCAAACTTCCAATGAGGAAAAAGCATATGACAAATACCGAAACAACGCGCATAGCCAAATATAAAGAGGCAGCGCAAAAAATGAACGATTCAATTCTCTAAATACAGGAAATAACAAATGGACTGCTTATCTAGCAAGCAAGCGTTCGATCTGTTCTTGCCATTTCACCCCTTCACCATTTCACCATTTCACTCAATAACCACACTCGCCTCCGTCCTTGCATACGCCGCGAACACGCCTAAAGCGCCGCCTTCGATGTTGGATATGGGATTGTCGGGTGCCGCAGAAAATGGACTGCCCGCGTCAGATGATGCCGTTGCGACAAACGTTTGAAAGAACGTATACACCTCTGCATCCATCGTTAGCAAAGCAACGTAGGCTGTGTCGCCAAGCTTATACTCCTGATTGAAAATCGGAATCTCGATGTAGTTGCCGTTCGTTAGCTCATCGTCGAATAGTTGAATGTCGCCAAGGTTATCTTGCAAGTTCCCATTGCGCATGTAAACAGCACGATAATAATTGCGAGATAACGGATCCTGGAAATTCAAAAACGTATTGAACCTGGGAGGCCCTTCAGGGGGCGGCCCGAAGAAATTCTGAACTGGTCTATACGTGAGTGAGTCGATAGCAACAGACTCCGGCATAAAGGCGGAGGCCGTGAAAGTCTGGCCATCTGCTTTCACTTTCAATCGATACGTCGCATTGGGTGTGGCGTTAATGCCCATCACCTTGTAATAACCCTCGGCTACGTGCTCCAGCACGCGCTCAGTCCCATCGGCCAGTGTAAGTGTGACGTCGGCATCCGTTATGGCCTCGGGGCCTGATGTATCGAAAAAACTCGTGGTGCGCGACACACGGACTACTGCGCTATCGACGCCTTGAACCACACTGCCCTCCACAACATACTTGCGATCGCCATCACGCAGTTCAATATCAATTACGTCTTGACAAGAACTCAAGACAATTGCGACTATACTACTCACGAATATTATACTATTCTTCAT
>JBJTRD010000315.1:0-3934 GCA_046075945.1 Flavobacteriales bacterium | reverse complement strand
ACCACTACATCACAAGCCGAACCTGCAGCAAAGCCGGCCCCTCGACCTGCGTCAAAGCCAACTCCGGCGCCTGCCCCTGCTCAACCTGCCGGACGCTGTGCTACATCCATGGCGCCCGCGTCTTTCTCAAAGGCAAAGGATAACATCTCATCTAATAGCTTTGAAGACTCTAAAATGACAGTTGCAAAGCAGGTGACAAAAGCTAACTGCATGACAGCAGCCCAAATAAGCGAAGTTATGGGTCTTTTCAGCTTCGAGGATAGTAAGCTTCAATATGCTAAATATGCATATGATTTTTGTTTCAATCAGGGTGATTACTATGAAGTGAATTCAGCCTTTACATTCGAATCGAGTATCGAAGATCTCAACAAGTATCTTGAGTCGAAATAATTAATTGCTTCAGAGTTTTGTTATGAATCGTTTTCTGCTCAGCTTATTTGTTCTGGTTATTACTTCAATGGCTTCTTGCCATAGTAGTAAGCATTATTACAAGGTGGGTGTGAAGCAGGAAAATGGTGGGCTGGCATTGGAGGCAGCGGAGAGTTATTATATAGCGCTTCAGCGTAAGCCCACAAATGTCGATGCACAAATCGCCATGAAACGGACAGGCCAGTTGGCTTTGAATAATCTGCTGAATGACTTTGCTAAACAAAAAAATTTCGGAGACCATAAGTCGGCTGTGTATTCTTACAATAAGGCACGCGGCTATCAAGAGAGAGTTCAAAGTGTGGGTGTTTCCTTGTTACTGGCTGATTTTTATGAGCGGGACTACCAGGAATGCAAAAGCATTTATTTGAAGTCGCTCTACGACGAGGGAAATCGATTGCTTCAGGAAAAGAAGTATGCTGAAGCGGAGAAGAAATTTGAAGAGGTTAAAACACTGGATCCAAATTACAAGGATGCCGGTGATTTGGGTGATATAGCTTTTTTAGAACCGCTTTATCAGCAAGGTAAAATTGCTTTTGAGTTGGGAAATTACAGAGCGGCCTACACCAATTTTGATAAGGCCATTCAGCGTAAGGCGAACTACAAGGATGCGGCAAGTCTCAAACAGGAAAGTCTGGAAAAAGGCAGGTTTACCATTGCATTAATTGATTTCAAAAATACCAGTAATATGCAAGGGCTTGAGTCCAAGATTGCTGCGTATTCTCTGGAAGCACTCACTCATAGCGAGGATCCGTTCATACACATTGTGGACAGGGATAATTTACAGACTATTCTGGCAGAGCAAAAACTGCAAATGACAGGTGTTATTGATGAAAACTCGGCTGTAGCAGCCGGAGAGTTGGTTGGAGCTAAGGCTATTTTAACCGGAACAGTATTGAGCTATTCAGAGACAAAGGGAAGTCTGCGCACTAAGGAGCGCGACGGATATGCTGCATACCAGGAGCGAGTTCTAAATCGCACAGATGGTAAATATTACATGCAAACGCTCTACAGGCCTGTCAAATTCAAAGAGTATTACAATGCCAATTCTTGTTCGATTTCATTTCAATATCGGCTCACGAATATTAAGACAGGCGAAATCATAGCAACTGAAATTATTGAGAAGTCCTTCCGAGATGAGGTCATTTATGGTCGATACGATGGCGATGTGAAATCTCTTTGGCCTGCCGGACAGGGCGGCCCCAATATGAATCAGAATGATCGGCGTGCACTGCAGGCGATGATGGAGGCCCGACAGGAATTAAAACCATCAGCGGAGCTTTCGAATGCTTTATTTAACGAGGTATCGGGTCAATTGACAAATGCAATAAACAAGGCGGTAATGGAAATAGTCAAATGAAAAAGATCAACTTCATCATAATCCTCCTATGCCTTCTTGTTGCATCATGCAAAGGGAAAAAGGACTCAACAAGTGCCGGAAGCGGAACATCGGTTGAAATGCCTGCACCTGAATGGGTGGGTAACAGACCTCATTCACCTGCATACTATATAGGCGTAGGATCATGCAGCAAATTCGCTCAGCCCTACGATTATCAAACGATTGCTAAAAAGAATGCGCTGAACGATATGGCTTCTGAAATCAGTGTCCGCGTTCAAGGCCAAACATTTTTGAATTCGCTCGAAGTTAATAGGACCTTTACTGAAGAGTTTATATCGAATGTTTCAACTTCTTCGGATGCGAAAATTGAAGATTATGAAATAGCAGGAACATGGGAGAACAAGAATGAGTTCTGGGTATATTATCGCCTCAACAAGTCTACGTACCAATCTCAAAAGCTCGCAAAAAAATCAGCTGCTCTCAATCTCGCCAACGATTTCTATCAAAAGGGTATATCAGCGCAGCAGAATGCCAATGTGGCCGCCGCATTCGATTTATACATGCGCGGAATATTTGCATTGAAGGAATATTGGAATGAAAGTAATGAATATCAAACAGCGAGCGGTACGGTATATCTCGATAATGAGATATTTAGTTCCATGCAGCGAATGTGCGGTGATTTGCAGCTAAAAGTTGATAAAAGCAAAGTAACTCTCTCTTCCGAAAACAGGTTTTCACAAGATGTTCTTGCAACGCTCATGCTTGGACAAAGTTCTGTGAAGGGGTTGACAGTAAAGTATAGCTACGAAAAGTCACAAGGTCCATACAAATCGGAGGTGCTCACCACCGAGGTTGGGCATGCGACCGTACCCGTGAATGAAGCGAACTTTTCCATCCAGGGAAATGCCGTCACACTGGAGGTGGATTTGAGTAAATTGAAAGTTCAGGATCTCGATCAAAAGGTTCAGGATGGGTTCATTCAGTCGTTCAAAACAGAAAAGAAGATTATCCCAATTGAAGCCATTCTCCCCTCATTCTACATTACGTCTGTCGAGTCTAATTACGGTAATGTCTCCTCGGGAAAGGTGCTGCAAAGTGCTCTTTCAGGCGCACTCGTCAACAAAGGACTTCGAATTTCTGGTGGGCCTGCAGAAGCTGACTATCTGATTACAATCGACGCCAACACAAAGGAGGGCGGTCAGGCCAATGGATTTGTAGTAGCGTTTCTCGAAATGAACTTGGTTGTAAAGAGTCGAAAGACAGGAGAGGTGGCCTTTAGCGAAACATTATCATCCGTCAAAGGCTTGCAGTTGAACAGAGATGCAGCCAGTATAGAGGCCTACAAAAAAGGCAAGGAGAGAATAGAGCAGCAAATCATTTCCAAACTGACGCAAGCAATTTTATAGATAAAATTCCTTTTGGCATGATTGTAGAAATTACATTAGCAAAACCAAACACGATTAATAATTAATTTATCTTCCTATGAAAACCCGTTATTTTACCCTCGTAGTGCTTGTAGCCTTTGTAGCAATGATGGCTACTTCTTGTAAAAAGAAAAAGGCTGCTGCAGAAACCCCGAAGCCCACCGGTGAAGTTCTTATCAATGAATACTGTTCGGGCGATCAGTATCAAAGCACAAAAGATGCTTTCCGCGCAACAGCAACAGGAGAAAGCATGGATCGTGAAACAGCTAAGAAAAAAGCTCGTTCTAACGCTCAATCAGAATTAGCAAAGACGGTAAGCAGCACCATGAAAATTGTTGGCGACAACTATGTAAACTCAACGGAGTTTAACAATAAAGAAGAAGTTACCGAGACTTTCCAGGAAATGGCTCGCACAGTGGTGGATCAGGAATTACGCGGTGCAGTTGAAATTTGTGAGAAACTAACGCAACGCGAGAATGGTACATTTGTGAGTTATGTTGCAATCGAGCTGAGCGGATCAAAAATCGCTGACGCCTATAACTCAGGTCTTTCTCAAAACGAAAAATTGAAGGCCGATTACAACTACGAAAAGTTCAAGGATACTTTCAATAAAGAAATGGAAAACATGGCTAAGGGCAAATAATGCTTCTGCCGTAAAATTATTAACCCCCGCAAGATTACGGGGGTTTTTTTATTCGTTGAAGTATTCTACTTCGCCATTCGAGTTCTCAACTCAGCTTCAATT
>JBJTRD010000314.1:0-4996 GCA_046075945.1 Flavobacteriales bacterium | reverse complement strand
GCCAAACAAGAATGAAAGCTCTGAGTAATCAGGGCTTTTTTCATTTAAAAATCTGCTGTATGTATTTTGTGTATGTTTTGTTCTCTCCCTCGTGCAATCTCTATTACAAAGGATTTTCTGAGGATGTCAGAAAAAGATTGCTAGAGCATAATGGTGATATGAGTCGTTATACTGCCGGCAAAGGCCCATGGGAATTAATAGTTGTTGAGAGGTATGCAACAAAGCGGGAGGCTTTGATTCGAGAGAAATCCCTGAAGCGTTGTAAGTCGGATTATTTTGAATGGTTGCGTGGTCGGCCACAGAATATACTTAATAATGAATTGGTGGTAGGTTAGAATACGCCCTGTCATCTCGGCTCGGCCGAGACGCGTTCGAGTCCCGTCCCGACCGCCAAACAAGAATGAAAGCTCTGAGTAATCAGGGCTTTTTTTTAATTCGCATTCTCGATTACGTGCTTGTCATCTCGGCGCGTGGCGAGAGTTTGTTCTAGTGTCGACAAAGTTTTATTCTTTAGCCAGCGTATGTATGAATGTGAAGCAGAGGAATTATTAAAACATATAGCACACGATGTATGTTTCTTCAGCTTTGCTTAGAAATACTTTCAATAATATACAACCAGCTTCACAGTCGATAGCCCATTTTCTCTGAAGATGAAAACAATGCATTCCGGTTTCGCCAGGCTATTGCGACCTCTTTTTTCCACATAACCTTGTTTCGTGTCATCACTAAACAGGGTGATGCATTTTGCATTATAACAATCGTGGTCTTTGATTAGGTTTCTCTGTGTCTGAGCCGAAACCCAAATGACACTGTCGGGATTAATATTAAAAGCAGCGAGTGATTGAAGGTATGCTCCTTTTTCCCATTCGTTGAGATCCTTCCACACGAGTGAGTCGACATAGCCGGAATTGGAGTATTCACCTATTTCTATTAATTCCTGAGCAAAATGCGTGTTGAATATCAAACTCGCGATTAATACAAATAGCAGCTTTATCATGTTTCTTTAAGCGTGTTTTTGTAAGGCCCGGTATAAGGCAGCGTAGGATCTATTCATTCTCTGGAACAAATTTTTGAAATGCTAGCGCCACACTAATGAACAGTCACCAGCTTGTCGCTCTCAAAAATATCGGCGGGTGAAATCATGGTTTCTTCCCACGGAATGTTGCCATTATATTTAGCCTTCACGACCTGTTGCACACGCGTATCATCAAAGTTGTAGTCTTTCAGTTTTTTGAGTTCCCCGAGTTGTATGCCTGTGGCGCGCTCATAAATTTTCCATACAAGCTCGGAACAATAGATTTTCTCATCACTCCAGTTGAATTGACTATCGTACGATTTTCCGAGCATTTTTTCGCCCACGCCTTTCATCGATTTTAGCGTCGTTTCATTCAATATCTCTTCTGCATTGCGCAAACGCTTCACCACATATTCTCCTTTTTCTCCGCGCTGTACAAATTGTTCGAATGGAGTTTTTTTCACAGGCTGCACCGCTTCTAACACATAGGTTTTCCCATTTTCGATGTAGATGATACCGCAATGGGAGTACGTTGATTCGGTGCAAATCTGGATGGCTTTGCTCTGTTCGCTTTGCGATGTGTGAAAAATAATATCGCCATTTTGTATGGCCGATTTCGGGGCTTGAGCTTCCGTTGTGCAGGAGCTATTTGCCGCAAGGCAAAGCGAGATCGTTATGTAAGTTAGATGGCGGTCTAGAATCATGATTTTGAAATGTATTCAATTGGTTATTTTTTTCTGCTTTGGCTCAACGGATCCACTTCATTTCCGAACCAAACAAGTGCATATCCTTGGTATATGCCAACCCCCATAGCTTGCCAGGGTTGTTTCCAAATACCGCTATTGATAACGCACGCATGATGGCCCGGGCTCGATTTCCACATACTGAGTGCTTCCTCTGCCGTTATGTCTTCACTCGACCAGGCTGATATTTCATAGCCGTTGCCACTATAAGAAGTGAGCTCCGATGGTTTGTTCCACATGCATTGTGCTTTTGCATGGTCGTCGGTATAGCAGCATTGCGACCAGTTGCCTTTGCCCGACCAGCTATGAAGGTTACACCTACCTTGGTCGGGATTATTCTCTGCGAGATCCTTGGCATGTGTTTGCGCTACGATGGTAAGCGAGGGAGAGAATGGAATAGATGGAAGATTTTTAGTTTTCCGATAGTTCATGATGAGATCAAACAATGCTTGTTCTTCGCTGGTCATCACCTGGCAGCGGCTGTTCATGCAATTTAAAAATGCAATGAGCAGGAGAATGGCTGATTTCATTGGTTGTGATTATTGATCGTGTGAAGTGGATACGATACAAAAATGAAAAAAGTATGTGACAAGGAAACTAAAATGTGAGCATAGGTAGATCACGCATGCGAAAAGGGATGGATTTGAAATCATCGTTCATAACCTACGATATTTTTTTCAAAAGTGCCAATGTATCCCAATCATTCTCGTGTATCTTTGTTTTGACTCGTGGTAGCTTTTATGAAGCTTCCGCCTTAACAAATAACCAATTTTCAAATGAAAAAACTTCATTCAGTAATTCTGACCTTGTTCTTCTCGGGCGCAATGCTAGCCCAGGGTTTAGAACAGGAATCGGGTGTGATCATTGCCTCGGGCTTTCACATTACCCGTCCTTTAACCGAGATTTTCGCTGAGAATCCGGTCGATGAAAGCTTAATCGTGAAGAAGGAGTCTCCGGACAAAAAGCACCGCGAGGCTACCAAGTTCGAGTTTTCACCGGAAGACGGAGCACAATACGACAACGATCCTTCGACGATGCAAACAGCGATGGGCGACAAGCCGACACTTGGCACAAAAGCCAATTGGGCCGGACAAACGGCTTCAGGGTTTCGTCCCTACGACCCGTCTGGTGCCGTCGGTCCGAACCATTACGTCCAGATGATTAACTCAACTACGTTCAAGGTGTACAGCAAATCAACAGGCGCTGTATTACTTACCGGTATCTTGGGCAATTTATGGTCTCCGGCTACGGGCAACTCGGGTGACCCAATCGTGATGTACGACAAGGCAGCCGATCGTTGGTTCCTGGCTCAATTCGGGACCAGTACCGATAGAAAAATCTATATTGCGGTATCAACGACTGCTGATCCAACAGGTTCATATTACACCTATACCTACGTTTCACCTCAGTTTCCCGATTATTTGAAGTTCAGTGTATGGCAAGATGGATATTACATGACTTCGAACCAATCTACTCAAAAAGTATTCTGCTTTGAGCGCACAGCGATGCTTGCCGGAACACCCGGGGCACGTTCAGTATACGTAAACTATTCACCGCCAAAATCGGGCTTCTTTGTTCCGCTGCCAGGATGTGCTGCCGACGGCACACTGCCTCCTGCCGGCACACCTTGCCCAATTGTATCGTATGAAGACAACAACTGGGGAACGGCCTATGTGGATCGCGTGAACATTTATAATATGACTGTCAACTGGTCAACAACAACTCCCACCGCAAGCATAGCATTGGCGTCTCAAGTTCCGGTTGCTGCATTCAATGCAACCTACAACTCGAGCTGGAACGATGTTTCGCAACCGGGAACAACCCAGAAACTCGACGGAATCGGAGGTGTTTGCATGTACCGCGCTCAATGGAAATCATGGAGTGGTTACAATACGATGATCCTCAACTGGGCCGTTCAAATTAGCACAAGCCAGCGTAGCATCAAGTGGGTTGAGCTGCGTCAAAATCAAAGTACGGGAGCTTGGTCGGTTTACCAAGAGGGTATTTACACTCCCGATGCGGATACACGTTGGATGGGATCTATTTGTATGGACAACAATGGCTCGATTGGTTTGAGTTACATGAAATCGAATGCAAGCAGCATTTATCCTGGATTGTATTACACAGGCCGACGTACATGTGATCCGCTGGGAACACTTCCGGTTACTGAAACATTGGTGGTAGCCGGCACGGGTTCCCAAACCGGTGTTAATCGTGTGGGCGACTATGCGCATCAGTGTCTTGATCCGGATGGGGTGACATTCTGGAGCACAAGCGAATACATGGGCGGCACAACAGGTTCTAGCGCCGCGCGCACACGCATATTCTCCTACCAAATCGCTCCTTGCAGCATAACCGCAGGAGTGTCTATCGCAGTTACTGGCGGCTCAAATCCAACCTGCAGCGGTGCCGCGGTAACTTTCACAGCAACACCAACCAACGGTGGTTCTGCTCCTGTCTACCAGTGGAAAGTAAATGGTGCCAATGTTGGCACAAACTCTACGACATACAGTTCTTCTACGTTAGCAAATGGTGACGCAGTAACATGCGTAATGACATCCAACCTAAGCGGAGTGCTGGGTAGCCCGGCTACATCCAACACTGTTACTATTTCAGTTACAGCTCCATCTGCTCCCGGTATTTCAATTGCCGCTTCTTCTAATCCGGCATGCGCAGGGGCAGCTGTCAATTTCACATCAACTATTACCAATGGTGGATCAACACCATCGTATGCGTGGACAGTGAATGGTGCAGCAGTTGGAACAAATTCAGCAACTTATTCGTCTACTACACTTGCCAATGGCGCAGTGGTAGCGTGCACGCTTACATCGAGTTCTTCATGTGTTACTTCAACTACTGCTTCAAGCAATAGCATTACTATGACGATTAATCCTTCAGTTGCGCCTTCTGTAACGATCGCAATTACCGCAGGAACGAATCCTGCTGCTTCAGGTTCTTCTGTAACCTTTACAGCAACTCCTACCAATGGCGGAACTACACCTTCGTATCAGTGGAAGGTAAATGGCACCAACGTCGGAACGAACAGCGCAACTTACACAACTACAACTCTAACAGATGGTGCAGTAGTGACGTGTGTTATGACTTCAAATGCGACGTGCGCGGTGCCTGCATCGGCTACCAGTAACTCAATTACTATGTCGATTACAGGCGGCACGGTAACATACTGTTCAGCAACTACCACAACGGCAAATGCAACTACTTCGTTTGAATATATCCG
>JBJTRD010000313.1:0-2345 GCA_046075945.1 Flavobacteriales bacterium | reverse complement strand
ACATCGCGCATGTCGGCACCTTCCAGATTGGTTTTATTCAGAATTGCAAAATTCATATTGGCGCCGAGCAGCGTGGCTGTTTTAAGATTGGCGCCGGTGAGGTTGGCCTCGAGCAGTGTGGCCCGTACCAGGTTGGCTCCGCCCATTTTGGCACTCCGAAGATTGGTGCCGGTGAGCTGCGCCCATTGCATGTTGGCGTCGGTAAGATCGGCCCGCTCCATGAGTGCGCCCTTCAATGTGGCACCCGAAAGATTCGCCCCGACAAGGGATATGCCTTCAAGATTAGAACCCGAAAGGGTGGCTCCGGAAAGGTTGGCACCGCTTAAATCCAATCCGTGTAAATCAACTCCATCCAAATCAACTCCTTGTAAATTCAGCGGTTTTGTGGCAACTGCAATCAACTTAATGATTTCACTTCTGGTTAAATCGGCCATGGTAGTAAGTATTTAGTTGAATTCAAATATAGGGAAGATTTTAGGTGATAGGTAGTAGGTGATAGGTGATAGGTAGTAGGTAATGGGTATGAGGTGTGGGAGGGGAGAGGTTGGATGAATTGCTTTGTTGTGTGATGGAGGCAGCTTGCTGTGGAAAACTTTTGACCCATGAATAGGTCACATAAAATGAGCAGTGTATTTTTATAAACTATGATTCACTCAATCGCTCGAAGTCTTGCTTTGTTTGGCTGCGCGCTTTTACTGAATGTTCATTCGGTGCATGCGCAGAAAAAGAATCAGGCATTTATAGACAGTGTTGCATGCTACATCTGCGCAAGTAACATCGCTCACAAAGAAATCGTAATGCACCAGGCCATTGTAGAGACGGGTTGGTTTCGCGCCGAATTTCTGATGTCGCGCAATAATTTATTTGGCTTTCGTAGCAAGAATTATCTCAGGTTCAACAACTGGAAGGAGTCGGTAGACTACTACGAGCAATGGCAGAAAAAGCGCTACACCAATCCGAAAGAAGACTACTACAAATTTTTGGAACGTATCAAATACGGTGCTGCCGGCTACACCACCGGTTTGCGCAAAATCAAGTACACCCTGAAATGCCCTTGCGCTAAGTAGAATGGTTTTCTCGAGTCTGGTATTTCTCTATTTTTTTCTTCCGGCATCTGTGATGCTCTATTTCCTGGTGCCGGGAATGAAAATGAAGAATTTTATTCTTCTGGTATTCTCGCTCATTTTTTACGCTTGGGGTGAGCCCGTTTGGATTGTGTTACTGTTGTTCTCAAGTGTAGTCGACTTTTTTCTGGGCAGGTTTATCGATAAATTCCGAGGACGAAAGGCATCTGCCTGGTTGCTGGCGGCCTCTGTGGTGGTGAATCTTTCACTGCTCATGACGTTTAAGTACGCCGATTTTTTTACATCGAATTTTAATTTCTTATTTGGAACTTCTTTGCCATTGCCGGGCATCACGCTCCCCATTGGGATTTCGTTTTACACGTTTCAAACACTTTCCTACAGCATCGATGTGTATCGAAATCAGATACCTGTACAGAAGAGTTTTTTGAATTACATGGTGTACGTCAGTATGTTCCCGCAACTGGTTGCCGGTCCTATTGTGAGGTACTCGGAGGTGGTGGGCGCTATCGATCAACGCACGTCCGACTGGCCCCTGATTATTAGCGGTGTCAATCGTTTTTGTCTGGGTTTGTTCAAGAAAGTATTTATCGCAAACACAGCCAGTATCCTCGTTGACAAATACCTCGAACTTCAATTCATGCAGTTGTCTTCACCAGAAGCCTGGTTTGGCATTGCGATGTTTTCGGTACAGATCTATTTCGACTTTTCCGGGTATTCGGACATGGCCATAGGCATGGGAAGAATATTCGGATTTCGTTTTCTGGAGAATTTTCGTCATCCGTATGCAGCAGTCTCGGTTGCCGATTTCTATAAACGCTGGCACATGTCGCTGGGGCGTTTTTTCCGCGACTATGTGTACATACCGCTCGGAGGTAATCGCAAGTATCAATACAGAAACATCATGGTGGTATGGTTGCTCACGGGTTTCTGGCACGGCGCAAGCTGGAATTTTGTGTTGTGGGGTGCCTTCTTCGGATGCTTTATGATTATTGAGAAATGGCTGGAGAAGCCGCTGGGTTATACTCCGCGCATCTTCAAACATTCGTACACCTTAGTTCTCATCGTATTCATTCGGGCCATATTCTATTTTGTCGATTTCGATAAGTGGAAGTTTATGGTGGTCAACCTGTTTCATTCTCCCAACCCGATTGGTGTCGGCTTTCAGGGAGATCTCACGGGATACTTCTATTTCTTTCTGCTGGTTGTACTCTTTTGTATACCCTGGAATGAAATCTTTCCGGCGGAAAGCAGAACGCATCA
>JBJTRD010000312.1:0-2608 GCA_046075945.1 Flavobacteriales bacterium | reverse complement strand
GTTTCCTTGCCGCAGAAAATGATGTCGAACCCTTTGCCGTTGGCATAGGCAGCAATCTGCTTGGCTACGTAAAGCGAGTCGCCCTCGGCAGCATCGATGCGCACAGCATCGTCGGCACCGATGGCCAGGGCCTTGCGGATGATCGGCTCATAGTCGGCACCTCCGACAGAAAGAATGGTGACGTTGCCGCCAAGCGTTTCCTTCAGTTCGAGTGCTCGTACCAGAGCGTACCATTCGTCGTAGGGGTTAACAATGTATTGAACACCGTTTTCATCGAACTTGCTTCCGCCGTCTGTAAAAGCGATTTTGGAAGTGGTGTCGGGGGCTTTGCTGATGCAAACAAGAATCTTCATGACTTGTGTAAAAATTCGGGCGCGAAAATAGGGCTCAGCCGTCATATTTGCGTCATGGATAGAAAGACACTTGTAAACCACATTCGCACCCGCCAATCGTGCCTCTGTGTGGGGCTCGATACGGACGCGGCCAAGATTCCGGCCGGTATGGATGTCTTGTCGTTCAACAAAGCCATTATCGACGCCACGCGTGAGTTTTGTGTGGCCTATAAACCCAACCTGGCGTTTTATGAAATGATGGGGCCGAAGGGTTGGGAAATTCTGGCGGAAACAGTAGAATACATCGGTTCTGACCATTTTACCATTGCCGATGCTAAGCGAGGCGACATTGGCAATACCTCGGGCTATTATGCCAAGACTTTTTTCGATACCTATGGCTTCGATAGCGTAACGGTAGCGCCCTACATGGGCAAGGATTCCGTTGATCCGTTTTTGAATGCGCCCGGTAAGTGGGCCATCGTGCTCGCACTTACATCGAACGCCGGAGCTTTCGATTTTGAAACGCTGCAAGCAGAAGGGAAGCCCGTGTATGAGCACGTGTTGGAGAAGACAGCTTCATGGGGAACACCTGAAAACACCATGTTTGTTGTGGGGGCGACGCGCGCAGAGATGCTCGCTGAGGTGCGACGTATTGTGCCAGGACACTTTCTGCTCGTGCCAGGAGTTGGGGCACAGGGAGGCAGTCTGGAAGAGGTTATGAAACATGGAATGAATGACGATGTCGGCCTGCTTATCAACGCATCAAGAAGCATTTTATATGCTTCTTCCGCATCCGATTTTGCATTGGCGGCCGCCGCCGAGGCACGGAGCATGCAGCTTGTCATGGCATCGTTTCTAGCTTAACTGCGAAGCGCCATCGCAGAGCGGTCCTTATTAAATTTTACGGAGCCATTTTCTGAGTATTCTGCTGCCGTGTGTTTCTGCTGTGTAATGAATAACGGTGGCAACTGCAACCGAGCACGGCAATGCGATTAGCAATGAAGCCACGGGTAACGTCATTTCATGCTTCCACATGAAATAGGGGATGAGCAGATTAATACTCAGGTATTGATGAGTGAGGTATAGCGGGAAAGATATTTTCCCGAAAAACAAGGTTACAGGATTTGAAATGCGCTCGAGTTTTCCGCCGATAAACAGATAAAAAATAGTAAAAAACAGCAATAGTACCACAGCGTACTCCGGTTGGCTCATGTGCTTGCATGCACGCCAGGTGTGAGGGAAAAGTGCCAATTGAGCGGCGAAAGAAATGGCGAGCCCTGTCAGGAAACGATTGCGAGCAAGTGAGTGAGTGAATCGTTCGTAAAAAACAATGCCCGCGTAGAACAACGGAAAGTGATAGAGAAGCGGGACTTTGATGAAGATGTCCTTTACCCACATAATTTCATCTACAAAAAATGCAGTAAGAATAAGCGCTGTGCAAAGCAGTGAGCCAATAATGTGTATGCGCTTCAATTGGCCCAAGAAAAAAATCAGTCCCATCAAAACGTAGAAAATCAATTCTACTATCATGGTCCAGTAGGGGCCTTCCAGATCGTGAACGCCGAGATAATATTGAACCATTGTGAGGTTACCGGCAAGTGTGAGCCAGGGGCGATCGATAGCGTATTTGGCGGAGTAGTGAAAATGAATCGTGATGAGCGCAAACGAAAAGAGGACGCCCATCCAATAGGCCGGGTAAAGGCGACTCAATCGGTTCGTGATGAACGTTCGAATGCTATCCGCTTTTTGCAGGCTCATGAAAATAACAAATCCGCTTATCATGAAAAACAAGTCTACACCGGTAGTTCCAAATCGGAAATAGGTTTCGTAGGAAGGATGGTGAAGCGTAAAATGAAAGAAAACAACGCCCAGGGCTGCCATGCCGCGAAGGGCATCGAGCGGTTGAAGTCGATTTACGGTATGAACAGCAGTCTGGCTCATTTGAACGGTTGGCAAAACTACATCTTTGAATGCATGCACCTACTTTTGCCCTCATGAAAGCAATTGCTAATCGTCAGTCGGCCGTTGTGTTTTTGACAGCGGCTGTTTTTTACCTGATTAACTTTTCGATGAGTGAAGGGTTTAATGGTGGTGCCGATAGTATTACACATTACCAGATTTCGAAGTATTCGTGGTTGCACGATTATCTGCTCATGGATCAGTGGGGAAAACCGGTGTTTACCATTTTGTTTTCGCCCATAGCGCAGTTCGGATTTAAAGCAGTAGTGCTGGCCAACATAGCATTGATTTTTTTGGGTGCGTACTGGGCTCTGTGC
>JBJTRD010000311.1:0-2039 GCA_046075945.1 Flavobacteriales bacterium | reverse complement strand
CCGTAACCGGTGAGCGAGAATTTTTCGTACCCAATACTTTCACACCCAATGGTGATGGCAACAACGAGAAGTTTATGCCGATAGCGGCATCCGCCGGTGACTGGAACATTGAAATTTTTAGTAGTTGGGGCGACAAAGTCTTCACAGGAAACCAATATTCAGCCGGCTGGGATGGTAACTTTCAAAATATTCCCTGTTCTTCGGGAAGTTATGTTTGGCAGATTTCCTATCTGGAAGAACGCCCGAATGGAAAGTCTAAACGGCACGACGTTCGGGGAATGTTTCACCTCGTGCGCTAATCACCTAATTTCGCTGCATGCGCCTGCAGCAACTTTCGGATCTTCATCTACGCAAATTGACTCCATTGGTGGGCGATTATTGTGCAGGTAATCCGTCCATACGAGATTTCTATTGTACGCTTCCCGCGATAGAAGAAATTGCGCGCCAGGCTCAAAATCGATTCTTCGCTCCCGACACTTTCGATGTATTGCATCAAACATTGTCACAGCAATACGCAGGATTAACCATTCATCAAAAGGTGCAGGAGAATTTGAAGGCAATTGCAGATTCTAAAGCTGCCTGCGTTACTACAGGCCATCAGCTCTGCATTCTTGGTGGACCTGCATTTATGGTCTATAAGATATTGAGCACGATAAAACTCGCGAGCTCAATTCAAGCACACGTTTCCGATAAAAAAATAGTTCCGGTCTTCTGGCTCGCAAGCGAAGATCACGACCGCGACGAAATCAATCACGTATACGTTCAGCAACGACGTTTGGAGTGGAACAAACAGCAAACCGGCGCTGTGGGAAGATTCTCGAACGAAGGGCTATCGGAAGTTCTTCATGCGTATTCGGAAATTGCCAACGATGAAGCGTCACAACGTCACATTGAATTTTTCAGACAACTGATTTCACAACATACGACACTGGCAGCGGCAACAAGGGCCTGGGTCAATGCCTGTTTTGGTGAATGGGGTGTAGTTGTAATTGATCCTGATGATGCGCGTCTGAAGCGGTTGTTCGTTTCGACGATGCGGAAGGAGCTATTACACCAATCAACCTATGCTGCCGTCACGGAGACCAACGCACATCTCAAGCAGCGGGGATACGAGCCACAAGTCAATCCGCGTGAGCTGAATCTTTTTTATCTGCAAAAGAATTCGCGTGTTCGCATTGAATCAATCAATGGTGCCTGGCATACGGTGGATCGCAGCAAGGAATGGAATCAGGAAGCATTACTGAATGAACTTGATAAACATCCGGAGAACTTCAGCCCGAATGTGCTCATGCGTCCGCTGTATCAGGAAACAATACTTCCTAATGTGGCGTATGTGGGCGGCCCGGGTGAACTCGCTTACTGGCTTCAATTGAAAGGAGTTTTTGCAGCCTTCGAAATTCCAATGCCGGCAATCGTTTTGCGTGATGCTGCGATAGTAGTGAGCGAGTCGTGCGTACGTCGACTGTCGAAATTGGGACTCGCCTCTGCGGATTTGTTGAAGCCGAAATCCCAGATTATCGATCAATTACTGGCCGGTGCTAAGCAGGATTTTTCAGAGGAAAAAAGTGAAATTCAGCGTGTCTTCGAAAACTTGGCAGAACGCGTTGCGGCTATAGACCCAACATTGAAAGCCGCAGCCTTGGCCGAATTGCAGCGCTCGTTATCGGGGGTTGAACAGCTGCAGGCGAAGGCTTGGAAGGCGTTGAAGACGAAGGAGGAGCAAAAGCTGAATGCAATCAATAAAATATGGGATGAAATATTCCCGGAAGGCGATTGGCAGGAACGTCGCGAAAATTTGCTGGGCTTGGCTATGGCCCATGACAAGGAATTAATGCGGGCACTTCTAAACTCATTCACTGCTCCTGCGAGCACGCTCGTTATTGCCGAATATTAACCTTGGTGATAATCGAGCCACGACTGCAATAATATCGCAGCACTCATTTTATCCAACGTCCCTTTATCGCGCCGCGCCGATTGGTTTAATCCGGACTTAAGCATCGATTGAGCAGCCATTTTACTGGTTTACATTTCATTCACTC
>JBJTRD010000310.1:0-3350 GCA_046075945.1 Flavobacteriales bacterium | reverse complement strand
AAAACATACTATTCGGAAGAAGAAGTAACGATTGCGTTCAACGAAGGCAAGCTCGATTTGCACGCCAACATCAAGGTTCGCTGGACCGATATCGCGGGTAACCAAAGTATCATCGAGACAACCACCGGTCGTGTAATCTTCAACCGTGTGGTGCCACGCGAAGTAGGTTTTATCAACCAGCTCCTCACCAAGAAGGCGCTGCGTGATATCATCGGCGACATTTTGAAACACGTAGGAATTGCTCGCACAGCGAAATTCCTCGACGATATGAAAGACCTCGGTTACTACTGGGCGTTCAAAGGTGGTTTGTCGTTCAAACTCACCGACGTAGTTATTCCGGCTGAAAAAGATAAACTTGTAGCCGATGCCACTGCCAAAGTGCAAGAGGTGTTCGATAGCTACAACATGGGTCTTATCACCAACAACGAACGTTACAACCAGGTAATCGACATCTGGACGAACACCAACTCGAAGTTGACCAATATCCTCATGGATCGTCTCAAACATGACCAGGAAGGATTCAACAGCATCTACATGATGTTTGACTCGGGTGCACGTGGTTCGAAAGAACAGATTCGTCAGCTGGCCGGTATGCGCGGACTGATGGCTAAGCCACAGAAAAACGCTGCCATGGGCGGCCAGGACATTATCGAAAACCCCATCTTGGCAAACTTCAAGGAAGGGTTGTCGATTTTGGAGTACTTCATTTCTACCCACGGTGCCCGTAAGGGTCTTGCGGATACGGCTTTGAAAACGGCCGACGCGGGTTACCTCACCCGTCGCTTGGTGGACGTTGCTCAAGACGTTAGCATCAACGAAGTAGATTGTATGACGCTTCGTGGTATTGTAGCTTCTGCGCTGAAGAAGGCCGACGAAGTGGTCGAAACGTTGGAAGACCGCATCATGGGACGCACAAGCGTGCACGATGTAGTAAATCCGGAGACAGGCGAAGTGATTGTAGAAGCCGGTGAAACCATTGACGAGTTCAAGGCGGAAGCTATAGAAGCAGCTGGTATCGAAGAAGTAGAAATTCGTTCAGTACTCACGTGCGAAAGCAAGCGTGGCGTTTGCGCGAAGTGCTATGGTCGCGATTTGGCCACTGCCAAGCTCGTACAACAAGGATTGGCTGTGGGTGTTATCGCTGCACAATCGATTGGTGAACCGGGAACACAGCTTACCCTCCGTACCTTCCACACGGGTGGTGCAGCGGGCGGCGGTGCTATCGATGCTGACATCCGCGCGAAATATGCCGGTACAGTTGAAATCGATGAACTGCGCAGCGTAGAGAGCATGAACGAAAACGGTGAAATGCGTACGATTGTCGTGTCGCGCTCATCCGAAATGAAGATTATCGATTCGAAGTCGGGCATCGTTCTCACCAACGCAAACATTCCGTATGGAGCTATTCTCCACGTGAAGCCCGGTGCAAGCGTGAAGAAAGGAGATATTATCTGCGAATGGGATCCATACAACAGTGTGATCATTACAGAAGAAGACGGTACAATTCAATTCGACGCAGTTGAAGAAGGAATTACCTTTAAGACTGAGCTCGATGAACAGACCGGCTTCTCTGAAAAAGTAATCATCGAAACGAAGGATAAGAAGAAGAACCCGGCCATTGAAATTGTGCGCAACAAGGAGGTAGTGAAAGTTTACTCGCTGCCGGTAGGCGCTCACTTGAATGTGGACAACAAAGCCAAAGTTGGCAAGGGTACCATCCTCGTGAAGATTCCTCGTATGTCGGGTAAAACAAGCGATATCACCGGTGGTCTTCCACGTGTGACGGAATTGTTTGAAGCTCGTAACCCATCGAATCCTGCTGTAGTTGTGGAGATTGATGGTATCGTAGAATACGGAAAAATCAAGCGTGGTAACCGTGAAATTGCGGTGAAGGCACGTACCGGTGAAGAGAAGAAATACCTCATCCCACTCTCTAAGCACATTCTGGTGCAGGATGGCGACTTCGTACGCGCGGGTATGCAGCTTTCAGACGGTGCGATTTCACCGGGCGACATTCTCGATATCCAAGGACCAACGGCTGTTCAGGAATATCTGGTAAATGAAATACAGGAAGTATACCGCTTGCAGGGTGTGAAAATCAACGATAAGCACTTCGAAGTAATTGTGCGTCAGATGATGCGTAAGGTTGAAATAACCGATGCAGGTGATACACGATTCCTGGAAAGCACCAATGTTGACAAAGCCGAATTCTTGGAAGAAAACGAATTGTTGTTCGACAAGATGGTGGTAGTTGACAATGGTGAAAGTGAAAAATACCAAGTGGGTCAAATCATCAGCGTTCGCAGCCTGCGTGATGAAAATTCACAGTTGAAGCGCAAGGACAAGAAGGAGATTGAAGCGCGTGAGGCTATCACTGCTACGGCACGTCCAATGTTGCAGGGTATTACTCGTGCGTCGCTGCAAACCGACTCGTGGATTTCAGCTGCATCGTTCCAAGAAACTACCAAGGTTTTGAATGAAGCTGCAGTTCAAGGTAAGACCGACTACCTCATTGGTCTGAAGGAAAACGTTATTGTTGGCCACCCAATTCCTGCGGGAGCCGGCGTGCGCAAATTCCAGAAGATGATTGTAGGTAACAGCGAAGACTATGTTAACCTGATTGCGAAAAAAGCATCCGGTTCGCAAGTGGAAGAAAAGGCGTAAGCCACTTAGACATATTAAATAAAAAAGCCGGTATTCGCCGGCTTTTTTATTTAATTTGTCAATGGAAATCTAATTTCAAATGAAACTACTACTTCTTCTTTTCACCTCCATCACCTTATCATCCTTCGCCCAGCAAATTCAGGATTTTAAAGTGAAAAATGACAACAATGCGCAAGAGCGAACGATCATGTTGGATGTAATGCGAGCACAACTCTATCAGCGTGAGGGTATCGAAATGAAATTCGTCGTCAATCATTTCAAATCATCCGGCGAATATGCATGGTTCGAGGGAGTTGCGCAGCGAAAAGATGGAAAGCCGCTGGTGCTCAGCACAGACATGAGGGACTGCTGTCAGGTTTTTGCTCTCTTTCGTAAGATGAATGGCCGCTGGACTGTGGCAGAACTTGGTGCATTCTGCACCGACGTTTGCCAATGGGGCGTAGCCAATCGTTTTCCGAATGCTCCGAAAAGTATTTTCCCGGATGACGAAGTGTATTTCATAGAATAAACCCGGAAATCATTCATTAATCAATAATATCTCCTCATGAAAACAAGCCTTTTTATTTCGATATTTATAACTCCCCTCCTATTTTCTTGCAACAATGACAACGCGAAGGTCGAAGAGCTTGAAAAGAAACTAGAGCAACAATCCGCCCAGATGCAAACAATGAAAGAAACCATGTTGG
>JBJTRD010000309.1:0-3918 GCA_046075945.1 Flavobacteriales bacterium | reverse complement strand
AACATGTGGAAAAGTGATGGACAGGGAGGGGTGTTGAAAAAAATAGTGGCTGGTGAGTGACATAATCGCCAAAAATTGGATTAAGGAATAGTAAAAAGTGGCTCAAAAACCTTGACTTTTTATGCCGCAAATCGTACCTTAAAAGCCATGAAAAGATTCAAGAATTTCGAGCAAATCAGCCGCTTACTCACCTTTCACACCTTGCTAAACATACCAGAGCCTGAAGGACAATTGGGTTGCTCCAATCCTTATTGTACAACGTGCGGTGGGCGACTCAACCAAAACTACCCCAGGAAGTTCGTGAAGCTGGGCGGACAGAAATTCATTCGCTCCATGCGCAATTATAATTTGCGAAAAGTCGAGAATATCGGAAAGTTTGTCAATACGGTTAATTCTACATTGATGTGCTGGGAGGTCCAAATTCAAATGGACGAGATCCTCATGCACTGGCTTCGACCTCAAGGCATGGCTTTGCGCATGTTCGATGTCATCTTGTTCCAGTTCGTTCGCTTTTCCAAAGACGAACATGTGCGCGATGCCTGGGTGAAGCGTTGCATTCAACTGGCACAGGCCACGCAAGATATTTCCCTCATCGAAACCTTGCTTGTAGTGGTAAAGCAACGATTGCCCGAGTATCCGAAATTAATGGAGCTGATTAAAGCCCATGAGAACCATCAGCGGGTGCGGAAGGCGGTGAAGCGTTGCAAGGTGTCTGTAGTTTAAGTTGTTGATTTATAGTTTGCTTTCGCCTTGCAACTCCGCTTGCAAGGTTGCAAATACATCCTTCAGGGGTATTTCCTGATGGAACATTTGCGTAAAATTTTAAAGCACATGTCAAACAAAAACACAAAAACCTACTATCAATTCATCCTCGACAACAGTTCATCAATGGCTTCCTGCTGGCTCCAAACGCTCAGCGCCTACAATGAACACCTGGATGAAATCAAACAAATCGTAAAGAAGTACCCCGAGCAGGAAATTCATGTGTCGCTCTGCACGTTCAACAACACGGTGCTTCACCCGCGTATCGACCAGCCGATTCATGAATTCAACTATCTGCGCTCGCGCGATATTGATCCGCAAGGCATGACGGCGTTGCTCGACGCGATAGGAACGAGCGTCGACCGCATTCGTGAAACGCACGGTGCAGAAATCGATGCGAACAAGGCGTCGGTTGTGTGCATTATCCTGACCGACGGCGAAGAAAATGCTTCACGCTACTATGGTTTCCCTCAGATCGCCCGCCTCATTGATGATCTCGAAGCAACCGAAAAGTGGAGCTTCACCTTCATAGGTGCCGACATCGATGCCTGGCGTATCGGCCGTATGCTCAACATCAAGATGAGTAAGTCGGTTTCTATTGGAAAGCAAAACATGAAGGCCTCCATGCATCAATTGTCGAATGCGATGGAAGATTACATGGCCAAGAAAAGCACAGGTGGAAAGTTTGACTTTCTATTCGGTGATAAGAAGGATAGGGAATGACGAATGGCGAGTGGCGAGTGGCGAGTGGCGAATTTTTAGTTCAAAAAAACAATAATTTAAAATAAGTAATAAAATGAGCATGATTAAAAAAATTAAGCAAACAGTGAAACAATTAACGCAACCGGAGAATGCCTTGTTGGTCATTCATCCGTATTACCACCAGCAGTCATGGGTTTTTGACGACGAGGAAAAGGGACTCGTAAAAGAGCCTTTCGTAGCCGGTGCCGATGATTTTATTGATTACATCCTATCGAAAATGGGGAAGCTTACCTCGGGCAAAAAGGGATTCACACTGCTGTTTTCGCAAATGCCGTTTATGGGTCAGCAACATGTGTTGTCCTATCAGAAAAAGGCCTTTGGCGGCAGTCTGTACACGGTACTTTCCGACCCTGAATTCCGCAACCATGAGGATGTAAACCAAATGTGGCTTTGCCCTGCACTATTTAAGTATTTCAGGAAGGCGCCCAAGAAATTGTATGTTCAGTTGAAGCTCAAGAAGGCGTAGAACTGCGATGAATCGAAATGCCAAAAAAATGGAAATAACTTGTTGCCTGTTGCGATAAGAAACCATTGAACTATACTTGAATCACTAAACCAGATCACTTCAATGAACATTCATTTAATTCGGGATAGAGAGGTTGATGCGACATTGTATGCCGATGTGTTGTCAATTCTGAAGAGCTCTCCGGGCACTATAAATTTTATGGCCGGAGAGGATGTAGCCATCATGGAAAGAAGGTTGTATGAATTGGAGTTGAAGGAGATTGAGCAACTGGAAGAAAGTTTCAAGGAATTCAAGGAGGATGTAAAGCAACCACCCATGGATTCTCGCATTGGGCAATTTAGCCCAGCAGATCATTATATGGAGAGCGCTAGGATAGAACCGTGGAAAATTGTTTTCAGTTGGAAGGATCTCTTTAAAATCTGTAATGACTATCGCAATCGAAATAGACTTGGTAAATCCGATTTTGTAATTCTTCTGACGGGGTACAGCAATGAACTCAATTGGTTTGGCGCTGCCGAGGAACGTACGAATAATTTTTTCATACAGACCACCCAGTGGTCGCGTTACCTGGATAGTAATGTGGAGTCGGCATTGCCGCTGGCATACGAAGTTGCTGTGTGGGTATTGCGAAAGTTGATGTTCGATTCCTGGTCGGAAGGTCAGGCGTTTCTTCACCACGAGCCCATCGGATGTATGAACGATTTCTGCCGCAATAAGAAGGAGATAAGTTTGAAAATTCGCACCGGTGATGTATGTCCTGCATGCCTGGCCCAATTGCAGAAGCGTGATGTTAATCCGAACATCTTGCGCCAATCATTTCACATCATGGATCACGTGCGCAGCGGACTCACATGGAAGCAGCGAATCGAATTTTTGAAACAGCCCAGCCAACTCGAAATACGCGGACCGCTTCAGAAATTGTTCCTGCTCGAAGCCGGGGGCATTGAAGTACGCCTAAATCCGCTCGAGAGGTCGTTGTACTTGTTAATCATGGAACACCCTCAGGGCATTAACCTCAATTATCTCGATGGCGAGAAGGACAGGTTGTTAGCTTATTACACGCGATTTGCGACGCAAGGTGATGAAGCCGCTCATAGTCGCACGGTAGATAGCTTGTGCAATCTTCAGGAAAATGCCCGCAACATCACGTTATCTCGCATCAAGCGCAAGTTTATCGATACTGTAGGAGAGGCCCTGGCGCATCATTATATTCCTAAGAACATAGGTGATGGAGTGTATCGTATTCCGCTGGATAGGGAGTTTGTGGTGAGGGATTAAATAATTTAAATTTCAATGAAAAGAATACTTGTTTTAGTCTGCTCAATGCTGAGCAGCATCTATGCGATTGCCCAAACCGACCACGTGCAAGGAAGCATCTTTGCAGCCGATACAGTCGAGCTTTCGATACTGGGTGTCTATCCTGATTCGTTTCCGAACGTGTCGGTCGTCTTCAAAGCCGAAACGCCGAAGCGAAAGCCTATCTGGGATTTGATGGTGCCGGATATGCGTGTGGAAGAGAATAATCGCCTGTGCGAGGTTATCTCTGTTGAACCACTTTCCGACAACAAGCCAATACACATTGGACTTGTCATGGATCACTCCGGTTCCATGCTGTTCGATTATGCGAAGCTGTTTGACCAAGATGGAAATCCATTGTTCGTGTTCAATGATAAAATGGAACCAATGATGATTGGCTACACTTCGCCAATGGATAATGCCAAGCAAGCGGTGAAGAGTTTTGCTTCTTCGTTTGATGGTCAAAAGGACTTCCTCAGCCTGGTGGGTTTTTCAACCGTGCTGGATAGAAGAGTGCCGCTAACACACGATGTTGGGCGGATCATTCAGGCGGTCGATTCTATGCAGGCAGATTTTTCAACGGCGTTGTATGATGCGATGATTGAAGGAATACGCGAGGTAAATAAGGCCGA
>JBJTRD010000308.1:0-2044 GCA_046075945.1 Flavobacteriales bacterium | reverse complement strand
CACGAGAATTGTAATATCGCCATACCGATAACCACTTTTCTTGCAATCCTCAATCGCACTAATTAATGCGTCTTGAATAAATGTATCGTATCCGGCATCTCCTTTTTTCAAGAGATGATTGCCTGTGAGTCGAACGAAACCGGCGTCTTTAGAATTCTTTTTCTGAGGGTCTCCACTGTAAACATCGGAGCAACCGGGCAGCTTCTTTGCCAGCGATGGGAAAATAGTGTTATTGAAGTCAATTACGGATTCACTGCTGCGATAATTTGTTTCAAGATCATCATCAAAAATGTTTTCGTCGAATGTTTTTTCTGCAAGCGGCATGTTGAATGATTGAGGCACTTTCGGCAACATCGTGAATTGCTCCACATTGGCCGATCGCCAGCGATAGATGCTCTGCTTGGCATCGCCCACAATCAAATTTTCATGACCCTCAGCAAGACAATTTTGGATGAGTGGTATCAAATTCATCCATTGCATTTTTGAGGTGTCCTGAAACTCATCGACCAGTATGTGCTTGTAGCGGGCACCAATACGCTCAAATATGAATGGAGCGTCATTACTTTGAATAATGGTGTTTATCATGCGATGAAAATCACCCAATAAAACCATGTTTTCTTCAATCCGAATTTCATGGGCGTATTCATTCATGCGATCAATCAACCCCATCGTATAGAGGTTGTCTTTAATCTTTCGCATTAGTTTTAGTTTGCGCAGTGATTCTTCCGACATCAACTCGATTAATCGGTCGGCTTTAGTGTCGAGTTCTGCTCTGAAAGGATTCAGTTGTGCAATAAGCGTGGCCTCTACTTTGTCGCGCAGCCAGGTGTGGTTTTCGAGAGCGCGTATAACATTTTTACCGAGCGGTTCTCCTACATCTTTGCGAATGAACGTGGTGAGCCCGGAAATGTAACCGCTATTTTTATTCGGAATATCCTCTTTCGTGATTCCGGCTTTTTCAATCAACTCCAGGATTTCGGTTGCCAGTTGCTTCACCTCCGTTTCAAATGCTCGAACACGGCTATGTAAGTGGGCGTATTCCTCCTGAATTTTAGGCAGATCAACCGCTTCAAGTTTTTTCAATGGTTCTTGTCCGTCTTCTTTGAAAAGCACCTTGGCCATTTCAATCAGCCCTTCGCGCGGATTCCACGCCTTGCCTTCTTCGAGCAAGTATTTGCTGTAGCGATGCAAGTATTGGGTAAGCAGTGCATCCTGTCCGATGAATTCGAGCATGCGATCTACTGTTTTCTCCTGCAAGTTTTCCGGCTTCATCTCTATGTTGAAGTCGTTGTTGAGCTGAAGATCGCGCGCAAACGAGCGAACTAAACGATGTGTGAAGCTGTCGATGGTGAGAATGCTCAACTTGCTATAGTTGTGCAGCATGTGACTATAGGCGGCCTGAGCGCGTGACTTCAAGACATCGGCACTTACTTTCAAACTCTCCAGGAGCTTTTTTTCCATGTCGCTTTGGCCTTGACCTTCGGAAATCTCTTTTAATGTATTCAGCACTCGTTGCTTCATTTCATTGGCCGCGGCATTTGTAAATGTGATGGCCAGGATGTGCTTGTAATAGGAGGGATTTTCGAAGCGAAGTGCGCAGGACAGATAATGAAATACAAGCGTGAACGTTTTACCACTTCCGGCGCTCGCTTTTAATACGATGAATTTTTTGGTTGATTCCATAAATGGGCAATCGGATAGAAGCACAATATCCGTCATTTTTAGCTTTTTTCAATGGTTGTTCGGGTTTCTGTCGGGTATATTTGTAGACTACTGAAATTGAATATGTATGAAAAAGATACTTCCCTTTTTTCTTGCCGTTTTTACGTTGGCTTTGATGCAGTCTTGTAAGGATGAACCGGAGAACCCTGTACTGCCGGCGCCCTCTTCTGCCAAAGTAACGTTCGATGCGCGTTGGGCAGGGCAGCCTTTTCAGATGCAACAAGTGTACATGGACGATTTTGGCAATCGCTTGCGCGCCGATAAATTCATGAATTACATTTCACTTGTCACACTGGTAAAGGAAGATGGAACAGAGGTGCTG
>JBJTRD010000307.1:0-6602 GCA_046075945.1 Flavobacteriales bacterium | reverse complement strand
ACACCCGTTGGAAGACCGCTAACTGAAGCACCGGTTGCACCGGATGTTGCATAGGTAATATTGGTTATGGCATTGTTCACACAAACCGACTGAGCATTGGTGTTCACAGCAGAAGTCAGGGAGATCGAAGGAACACAACGACGAAGCGCAATTAAAACACCGGCATTTCGCTGCGAAGAACTCAGCGTGGCCGAGGCACCCCCTGTTGCACCCGCAGTAGTAAGTATAGCCCAGGCCGCACCAACCGAAGCGCTTGCGCTTTGATTGTCGTACAGCTCGGTCAATGAACTTGGGTTAGTCGCTGTCCACGATGACCAGGTTGGGTTGGATGCGGCCGCGCCAAACATAATTACAGCAGCATTCGCTGTTTGAGTGGTAATAGTGGTGGCCGAAACCGTTGTGTTACCGCTGGAGGTAGTGTAACTTCCCGAAGCATCGATCGGCGCTGCGTTATCAACCCCCGAGAACGCTACAATGCTACCGACAGCGCTGCTAACACCCGAGCCGAGGGTAAAAGAATAGCTCGTAGGCTCTAAATCGCCTGCAACTTTATAAAGCACCATAGCCCTGCGGCCATTAGAAGCGCCTCCGGTAGTTGGAATCGTTACAGCCTGAGACAGTGTCCAACCGGTTAATGATGCGTCAGTGCCGCTATTTCCTAACTGAGAAATATTAACCAACATCACATCCCCCGCAACAACACCCGTAGGTTTGTTAATGGTCAGTGTGGTTCCTGTGTTTATTGCAGTTGTGGCAGTTCCCCTGAGCGCAACCTGCGCAAAAACGAAATTGCCACCCAGCGTGAACGCGAGCAGCAACATAGCTTTGGAGATAACATTGGAGAGAAAGGAAGAGGGTCGAAACGTTCCCATGAGCATAAATAGATTAGATGTCAGTTTAATATTCATTACAAATATAGTGTGTTTCATCGAAATTAAAATAGCTTTTGTATTAAATTTCAAGCGTTTCACTAAAATTTAACATTTGCTTTCAAGGGGGTAGTACGGAGGGTGGAAAGGAAAGGTTACAAAATGGGTATTGGGGACTAGGGACTGGGGACTAGGGAGTAGGGAATTGAGCATATAAAAAAGGAATCAAGGGCATGCCGTGGAAAAGACGCGACTCTTTCAGGACGCGCGGTAGCGCCTCCACCACTTGCTAATACGAACATGTCTGCGCTCGATGGCGACTATTTGCCGGGCGTAGTTTCACTCACTGAAATACCTTACATGTTCTTGCTGAAATTCCTCCTCCTATTCTTCTCCCCTCTGGTGTGTGCGCTGACCTCCTTCGCACAGGTGCCGGCATATACGCCCATCGATAACCTCGTGGCCTGGTATAACCTCGATGCGTCGGCCGACGATGTGTCGGGCAACGGCAACCACGGCACCGCAATCAACACAACCGCTTCTACCGACCGCACCGGCCAGGCCGATGGTGCGTATTATTTCGATGGCGCTTCGTCGGAGATTGTTATTCCGTATACGCCCTCATTCAACGCCTACCCTTTTACTGTTTCTCTCTGGTGTCTCCTTGGCGAAGATCCCAATGGAGGAACCCTTGTGAGTCAGTATGGCAACGCTTCCTGGAATGGTTGGGTAATGGGCGTAAGTGGCTCTAGTGGTGCTACACAAACCATATCTCCTGCATACATGCTGCAAGCCCCACCCAATTGCAATGGGGTGGTTTCAAATGCGCAATGCGCAACCGGCATCAACTATACCGGGAGCATCTACAATAGTCAGTGGCACATGCTCACCTTTACCATCGATGCCGACAACGGGCGCTTCTATGTAGATGGCCAATGGCAAACGTCACAAGTCTGGACGGGTGCGGCGTGTGCTCCCACCAACACCGACGACCTGCGCATTGGTGGTACCGACCTGGGTGATTTATTTTTCTTTCACGGCAGCATCGACGAGGTGGGTGTGTGGAATCGCACACTAACACCCGCTGAAGTTGAGCTGTTGTATTTCGGAGAACCACCCTCCGTTGGATGCACCAATTCGAATGCGTGCAACTACACCGCGAGATGTTGCTCATTGATTCGGATGGTCGCATCAAACTGCGCAGAAACATTCTGCCCGGTCTAACAACACTGGATACCTCTGCATTCGCTTCGGGTATCTACAGCGTTATTATTACGCACGCTTCCGGAGTGGATGCGCGCACAGTCGTGATAGAAAAATAGGGCCCATCTCTTACTTGAACACCACGCGTTGAATGGCGTTGTGTGTTCCTTTCGATAACACAACAGTATATAAGCCCGCGGGTTGGTGAGTAATCGGGAACAGGTGTTTGCCGGGCGACAGCGTGCCAGCGTGAAGTTCAGAAACCAATTGGCCCTGCGCGTTAAACATCGCAATGTTCACGCGGTCACCTGTCTGCTCATAGACATCAAGCGTCATACCTTCATCCGATGGGTTGGGATATACATTGAAGAAGAATATCGGCTTTGCCTCTCTGACGCCCGTAGGAAAATCTCCCGTAATGTTGATGTCGTCGAGGTACAAATTGTTTCCGCCATACCCCGTGAAGTCAAACTTCACGCGGAAGCGGTCGTTGAACCACTGTGCATTGATAAGTTCTACTGTTGTTTCCGACCAGTCGTCGAGACCTGCGGGCACAAAAAACGTATTGGTGTTGGCAGCCGTGGGAAGGTTGGTTAGCCCCTTATGCAACTTGCGCATGCTCCAGGTAAGGCCACAATCGGATGAGGCACTAATTCGCAGGCGATCGTCCGTTTCATTCGTGCGGTTGGCCCACGCCCATTTATAAGAAATCGCCGCCGCTGTGGCGCCTGTTAAATCAATAGTCGCTGAGTAGATTTCATCCACATTGCCTGCATCTATATTGTAATTGCGCAAACGCAACGATTTACTTCCACTGTAAAAGGCATTCGGCGTAACCTCCCAGGTTTCATCCGAATTGGGGTTATTCAGAATCCAGTTGCCCGGCCAGTCACCCTCAAAACCCTCTACCAGCGGGGGTTGTATCATTGCGCTGCTCAGCACACGCACGAAAGCGTTTTCAGTTGTACTCAAACTTTGTGTGCCATTGCTCACAGTAAGTGTGACGTCGTATATGCCAGGCTCGGCATATGCATGCGTTGGATTTTTGTGAACGAGCGGGTCACTGCCCGTGAGGGTTTGACCATCACCAAAGCTCCAATCCCAGGAAACAATGTTGTGAAAGGAGTCGTCAAAAAAAGAGACCGTATCACCTGCGCATACGGTAAACTGGGAAGACGAAAATGCCGCTGCACACAAGGGTGGGTTGAGGGCGCCGGTTTCCGCTAAATTGGCGGATGTCCACAATTGATTGCGCTGTGCTGTGCTGCTTTGCAGGGCAGCACGCATGCGAGTAGCCTGGCCTTGTGTAAACATGCGGCTGCAATAGGAATACTCCATGTAATTCTGAACATTGTCGATAAGGCTGCCACATGAGGCACCATTAATATTACAACTTGTATAACCAACTGTATTCGGCGTATCCGATACGTTGTCGTCGGTATCACAATTATTGGGATCTGCGGGCGAATTGGTGGGCCCCCACGTGTGGTAGAGGTTTATCCAGTGACCAATTTCATGGGTGAGTGTGCGCGACTTCACAGGAGAGCTGGTGCCTATAGAACCCACGTAGTCACTACGCATCACGATTCCATCTTCAAACGACCCCCACACACCACTTACATCGCCGGGTAAGTTGGTAAATCCAGCAACGCCATTGCCAATTTCCGCGCATACCCATACGTTCAGATAACTATTCCGCGGCCAGATAGACAGCGCCTTCATTTCCGAGTTTCCGCCATCATTTGTCAGTGGGCTTACAATTCGGTTTATCCCGCTATGGCAATTACCATTGGGGTCAATCGTGGCGAGCCTGAATTCAATACCTGCGTCGGCCGCCACATCGGTGAACGCATCCACAATATCTGCCGTATCCGGATTCAGCTTTCGAAAATCACGATTCAGGACAGAGATAGCGTCGTAAATCTGCTCGTCGCTAATGTTTTCGTTACCATTTTCATGAATAACATGAAAAACAACCGGTATGATGTAAATCTGATTGGACCCACCTCGCTGCATTTCCAGCTCACGGGTAAAACGCTCCAATTCACGCGTGGCCTCTTCGCACGCTGCTTGTGCGTGCGGGTAACGCGCAAACAATCGCTCTCGTGCGGCTTGTTGACCACAGAAATAGGTTTCGTGCTGTTGTGACCAAGCACTTAGCGCAGCTAAAACAAAAACGAGCGTGTAGAAAAATTTCATTTGCGATAAATTAAGAAAGTCAAAAGTACGATGTGCACCCTTCGACAGATACAATTAACAACCGGATTGCCCTAATAGTTGAAGGTTGAAGGTTGCAAGTTGCTGGTTGGGAAGTGAGTCAGACTTATCGTATCTCCGGGTGCCGAGCCCACGAATTTATTCGTGGGTTGAGTGTTGAAAGTTGAAGGTTGCCGGCGGCCGCTCCTTTTGAGAGCCCGCTGTATCCATCCCACCGACAAATTCGTGGGTTGAGCGTTGTGTCGTATCTGTGCGTACTTTTGCGCTCCGTTAAAAACCGACATGAGTCAAAAGCATATCCGAAATTTTTGCATCATCGCACACATCGACCACGGTAAAAGCACCCTGGCCGATCGTCTTTTGCAGGTTACCAAAACCGTCGATGAGCGAAAACTCGTTGCACAAACACTGGATGATATGGATCTGGAGCGTGAGAAGGGTATTACCATCAAGGCCCACGCTATCCAGATGAATTACACATACAAGGGTGAAAAGTATGTGTTGAATTTGATTGATACTCCCGGCCACGTTGACTTCTCGTATGAGGTGTCGCGCTCCATTGCTGCCTGCGAAGGGGCGCTGCTCATCGTCGATTCTACGCAGGGCATTCAAGCCCAAACGATTTCGAATTTATACCTCGCGCTCGAACACGACTTGCACATCATCCCCATTCTGAACAAACTCGACCTGCCCAATGCAGAGCCTGAGATTGTAAAAGATCAGATTGTGGATTTAATTGGTTGCGATCGCGAAGAGATTATACACGCCTCCGGAAAAACAGGACAGGGTGTGGATGAAATATTAGCCGCCATTTGTGAACGTATTCCCGCACCAAAGGGCGATGCGCAAGCGCCACTGCAGGCGATGATCTTCGACTCTGTATTCAATTCATTCCGAGGAATCATAGCCTACTACCGCATGCGCAACGGCGTCATACGCAAGGGGGATAAAGTAAAGTTCATGAACCTCGACACTGTATATGAAGCAGACGAGGTGGGCATCATGGGATTGGCATTGCAACCGCGCGATGAGGTGCGGGCGGGTGATATCGGATACATCATTTCCGGAATCAAAAAGGCGACGGAAGTAAAAGTGGGCGATACCATCACGCACGTCGACCGCCCATGCTCAGAAGCTATCAAAGGGTTTGAAGAGGTGAAGCCCATGGTATTCGCCGGACTTTACCCTGTAGATACAGATGACTACGAAGATCTCCGCGCATCGATGGAGAAGCTGCAACTAAACGACGCCTCCCTCGTGTTTGAACCCGAAAGTTCGCAGGCGCTGGGCTTCGGTTTCCGATGCGGATTCCTGGGCATGTTGCACATGGAAATTATCCAGGAGCGTCTCGAGCGCGAGTTCAACATGACGGTAATTACGACTGTTCCCAACGTATCGTATAAGGCCTACACCTCGAAAGGGCAAATGCTCGAAATACACAATCCGTCTGAACTTCCCGATTCGAACAAACTGGATTACGTAGAAGAGCCATACATCAAAGCGCAAATAATTACGAAGGGTGATTTTGTAGGGGCTGTGATGACCCTGTGCATTGAAAAACGCGGCGTGATAGTAGGCCAAACCTATCTCACCTCGGATCGTGTGGAGCTCACCTTTGAAATGCCGCTGGCAGAAATTGTATTTGATTTTTACGACCGATTGAAAACGATTTCGAAAGGATACGCATCGTTCGACTATCATCCGATTGGCTATAAGCAAAGCGATCTGGTGAAGATGGATATTCTGTTGAACGGCGATCAGGTCGATGCGCTTTCGGCATTGATTCACCGCGATCACGCATTCGATTTAGGAAAGAAAATTTGTATCAAGCTGAAGGAACTCATACCCCGACAACAATTTGAAATAGCGCTTCAGGCCGCGATTGGCGCGAAGATTATAGCCCGGGAAACCATCAGCGCACTTCGTAAAGATGTTACCGCTAAATGTTATGGTGGTGACATTTCGCGTAAGCGCAAGCTGTTGGAAAAACAGAAGGAGGGTAAGAAACGCATGCGTCAGGTAGGAAGTGTAGAAGTGCCACAGGAGGCGTTTTTAGCGGTGTTGAAACTGAACTCGTAGGGTTGCTAATTGAAAGTTGAAGGTTGAAAGTTGGGGAGGGAGATTCTTTGGTAGAATTGGTTCCCCTCGGCTTCGCTCGGGGACCGTATATCTTTCGGGTGATGTGGCCTCGGCTCCGCTCGGCCGACGCGGTAGGTCACCGAGCGAAGTCGAGGTGTGTTTCATTTTAAAATAGCCGGTGCCCAAGCGAAGTCGAGGGCTTGTCTTTTAAAAGGTAAACTACTCAACCTAGGA
>JBJTRD010000306.1:0-4449 GCA_046075945.1 Flavobacteriales bacterium | reverse complement strand
ACTTTGATTTGTATTTCGGAGAAGATAAGACCGGTAAACCCAACGCAGGTTTGAACGTGTATATCTGGATAACGAATTTGCTCAATACACGAAACGTGCGCGGAGTACACCGCTTTACTGGTATTCCGGAAGATGATGGATATCTGGCTTCAGCTCCGGCCCAGCAATTTATCAATCAGCAAAACAATCCAGATAGCTTCCGCAACTACTACTCGATGTTTGTGAATGACCCGGGTCGCCTCAGCGCTCCGCGTCAAATACGTTTGGGATTGCGCTTAGATTTTTAAGCATTAAACAGGAAAAGGATTTTCAAGGAAATTTCGATATGAAAAGTATGTACAGAATAGCCGCTCTTTCCGCCGCAGTGATGTTTTCACTTGGGGCTCATGCCTACCGCTATGTAGGCTCAGGAAACTCTGGCATGACCACGCAAAACACCCAGGCAACTGCTTCTACAAGGGCTGCAGCTTGTGCACCTGCCACTGCGCTGCTCGATCTTGAGTGGAATAACGTTCGCGCCAGAATAGAAACAGGTGGTAATATGTGGCAAAACCGCGCCAACGGAACAGCAGCTTATGAAGTTCCGAAAACGGAAACCGGTGTAGGTGGTGTCTCGTCAATTTACGCAGGTGGATTGTGGATGGGAGGAAAATCACAAGACCAAACACTGAAGCTCGCTGCCGTGCGTTTCCGCACAGAAGGAAATGACTACTGGACGGGCCCGCTTACCAACGATGGTACGGCTGAGGTAACGGCACAAACATGTGTCGACTACGACAAATTCGCAATTACATTGCGAGAAGATGCCATTAAGCACAGAACCTATTGGGATCTGGTAAGAGCAGGTGCCCCCGCCGAAGCAATTGCGGAAATATTCCCTGACGGATACGCAATGCCTTCATATTTCCAAACGTTCCCCGCTCACGGCAACACAGGTGCAGGCCAGGATTTTTATCTGGGTCCATTTAAAGATTTCAACAACAATGGAGTGTATGACCCTGAATATGGCGACTATCCATGGTACGATTTCCTCCGCGAAATCGATTGTGCGCAGCGTCGTCGCGAAGATCAAATTCCACTGTTTGGTGACCAAACTTATTTCTGGATATTCAACGACAAGGGTAATATTCACACCGAATCACAAGGGCAACCTATTGGCATGGAAGTGCGCGCGCAAGCTTTCGCATTCACAACCAACGACGAGGTAAACAATATGACGTTCTTGAACTACGTATTGATTAACCAAGGTTCGCAAACATTGACCGAAACGTATTTCGGTTCATGGGTTGACCCCGATTTGGGCAATGCGTACGATGACTTCGTAGGTTGCGACGTACAGCGTGGTTTGGGGTACTGCTACAACGGTGATGCTTTTGATGAAGCTGCTACCGGAACACTGGGCTATGGCCAAAATCCACCTTCTGTCGGTGTAGACTTCTTTGAAGGTCCTTATCAAGACGAAGATTTGGAGGCAAACCCTCTCACCAGCGACATTCTTGCAGCAGAGGATGAACTCGGTATCCCATACAAAGGGTTGGGTATTGGTTATGGTGATACAATCATAGACAACGAGCGATTCGGTATGCGTCGCTTCGTTTACTACAACAACTCAACAAATCCTATCAATGGTGAACCCGCTTCTCCACAGCACTACTACAATTACATGCGCGGTATCTGGAAGAACGGACAAGAAATGCTGTTTGGTGGAAATGGAGTTAGTGGCACCGGAGTAATCAGCGGTGTGCCTGCGCAGTACATGTTCCCCGGCGACACCGACCCGTACAACTGGAGTACCTACGGTGTAGTGCCGCCCTCAACGGCTATTCCATGGACAGAACAAGAGGCCGGCAACGCACCAAACGACCGCCGCTTCATTCAGTCAGCAGGTCCATTTACACTCGAGCCGGGCGATTACAACAACATTACCCTCGGGGTTGTATGGGCACGCGCCATTGGTGGTGATCCGTATGAAAGTGTTCAACTCCTCCGTTTGGCCGATGATAAAGCACAGTCTCTCTTCGACAACTGTTTCGAATTGGTGAATGGCCCTGATGCTCCCGATGTAACTGTTCAAGAGTTGGATCGTGAAATTATTCTAATGCTCTCGAACGATAACCCTTCTTCGAACAATTATCATGAGCAATATTCAGAATTTGATCCGTCGATTCCTGAAGAATTACTCGATGGAACTCCCCTCACCGAGGCAGATCGCAGCTATCGCTTTGAAGGATATCTGATCTATCAGTTGTTGGATGACCAGGTGAGCAATGCAGAATTGAATGATATCAATAAGGCTCGTTTGATTGCGCAATACGATATTCAAAACGATGTAGCGGAAATAATAAATTACAACCGCGATCAGACAACCGGTTTGATTACACCATCTCTCATGGTGCAAGGTGCCAACGAAGGTGTGCAGCATTCGCTGCGTGTAACCACGGATGCATTTGCATTGGGCTCACCGGCACTGATAAATCACAAGACGTATTACTTTATGGCGATTGCTTATGGATACAATGAGTACCAGCCTTATGACTACTTGACAAGCACAGGGCAAGATGATGTATTCAAGCCTTCTCGTAAGAGCGCGGTAGGTCAAATCCCGAAAATTGCAGCCATCCCACACAACGTTGCCCCTGAAAATGGCGGAACGATTATCAATGCAGGCTATGGCGATGGCGTTCCACTGGTTCGCATTGAAGGCACGGGTAACAGCAAGAATTTGCTGAACCTTTCTTCGAAAACAGAAAATGAAATTTTAAGTGCTCCTTATTTCAGCGAAGAAGCCGAATACCTGCCCGGTGGTGGGCCTGTACAAATCAAGGTGATTGACCCACTGCGCGTTCCTGCCGGTGAGTTCGAACTGAGCCTGTCCGATCCGGAGGGTCAGTTCCAGGAAGAAGAGATGCGCTGGAAGCTGGAGAACATCACCACAGGTGAAGTGGACTCTTCCTTCAATGCATTCTCCTCCATCAATGAAGACCTGCTCATCGATTACGGGTTGAGCATTACCTGGGGTCAATATCAGTATTTCAATGAAGACGGTGTAATCGTTCCTCACAAAACCGACCTGCTGGACTCAGGAATTGAATTTGCCGATCCGCTCAACCCATGGCTCTCAGGAATACCCGACGTAGATGGGTTTGATGAGATGAACTGGATTCGTGCAGGTTCAGTGGAGTCGACCGACAACACACCTGAAGAAGAAGCCATTTACGATGACTACAAAGACGGCTCGGGCGATGATCCGTTTACCGATGCTTCCGAGACATTCGAGAAAGTGCTCGACGGCACATGGTCGCCCTATTGCCTGACAGGCTTTACTACCGAGCTAAGCGATGGTACATGGATGAACATAGCCGCACCGACTTCAGAAGAGCTGGCCGGTGATCTTTCACCCGCTATTGAGTTTGGTAACATCTCCAACATCAAAGGTCTCAACAACGTCGATGTAGTATTCACCGCCGACAAGTCGAAGTGGACCCGCTGCGTGGTGCTGGAAATGCAGTCGATTGCCGACATCGCCAACGACCAGTTCAATGGTCAGTTTGGTGACCCTGAAAAGATGAAGTGCCGTCGTCATAAGTCGGTCGATAAGAATGGCCGCACCGCAGACGATGCCGGCTTCAATGCATCGGAAGGCGACCTCATCAGCCCCTGGGGCATGGGTTGGTTCCCGGGTTATGTGATTGATGTAGGTACCGGCGAACGCTTGAACCTGGCCTTTGGTGAAGACAGCTGGCTGGCCGGTGAAAATGGAAACGACATGATCTTCAACCCATCCAATCGCATGTTTGGTTCGAACGGACAGGCCCTCTTTGGTGGCCAGCACTGGATTTATGTGTTTAAGAATATTCGTTCGGAGACGTACAAGAATTTTGATGCAGCAGAGCCCGGCCTAGGTGCTGATCTCGACTACTGCCCAGGTTACGACCAGGGAGCATTCCTCTTCGAGAAACTCAGCGACGAGAACTTGACAGCAGGCGACTTGAAGAAAGTGTATCGTGGATGCACATGGGTAGGATCAACACTGAGCGTAGCCACTGCCCTGACCGATTTTGAGAACGGTGGCGATGCCTTGCTTTCGCCCGAGAATGGACTGATACCCAATACATGCCGTGTGCGCCTTCGTGTTGCCAAGCCATACACCAGGTCCAACCCAAGCGGTGGGGCGCAAGATGCGGAAGGGTCGCGCAATGGATGGAGAAACCTCTATCGCTTCTCGACCGAAGGTATTGCAGCTACCACCAACAGCAGCGAAACACTTGCAAGTGAGCTGGACAACATCAACATTGTTCCCAATCCGTACTATGCATTTAGCAGCTACGAAACCAACAAGCTCGACAATCGAGTGAAGATCACCAACCTTCCCGAAGTGTGTACCATCAGCATCTATGATCTCAATGGAACACGCATTCGCCAGTTCAAGAAGGGTGACCCCACCACTTC
>JBJTRD010000305.1:0-11202 GCA_046075945.1 Flavobacteriales bacterium | reverse complement strand
GCAAATCATGAAAAAGCTATTTGTTTTAGTTGTGTTCATAGGTGCATTGCTTGCAGGCACAGCACTTCAAGCCAGTGACACCATTCCACCATTGGGTGTCCGCCCGGATGATCCGGAGTTGATGGCAATCGATAATATTTTGGTTTCCGGTTACCTGAATCATTATTGCTTCAGCTCAGATGCGTGTTTGTTGAATGCATTTGGTTATGAAACGGATGCGGTTCCGACGTTTTCGGCAGAGGTTGTTGCGAACAGAATGCAAGTACTGGATAGAAACACCCCTTTTAATCTTGTTTACAACAGCACCGTTCAAGGATTTATTGATTTGTATGCGGTGCGCAGAAGGGAATTATCCAAGAAAGTGTTGGGTGTTTCTGAGCTGTATTTTCCTTTGTTTGAAGAGTGTCTGGCCAAGTATGGAATTCCGCTCGAAATGAAATACCTCGCCATAGTAGAGTCGGCGCTAAACCCGGTGGCGATTTCTCCTGCAGGCGCGGGGGGGCTCTGGCAGTTTATGGTGAGCACGGGTAAAATGTATGGGTTGGATGTTTCGAGCTATCAGGATGAACGCTTCGACCCCTACAAATCCACAGATGCGGCATGTCGCTTTTTAAAGTCGCTCTATAAAACGTATGGCGACTGGCAACTCGTATTGGCGGCTTACAACAGTGGACCGGGCAATGTCAACAAGGCCATACGCCGTTCGGGGGGCAAGCGTGATTTTTGGTCTATTAAACCCTTTTTACCCAAGGAAACCCAGGGATATGTTCCGGCATTTATTGCAGTGAATTATGTGATGAATTATGCATCGGAGTACAATATTTATCCATCCAAACCACTCATTACATTTTACGAAACAGATACAGTGGGCGTAAGTAAGCGAATTGATTTTAATGCCTTGTCCAAGGTGTTGGATATGCCGGTTGAGAACATTTCATTTTTGAATGGAACGTACAAATTGAAGGAGATTCCGGAGAATGGGCAGAAACATTATCTAATTCTACCGGTTTCTAAACTCGGGTTGTTTATGGCGAACGAGCAATTGGTGTATGCCCAAAGCGAGGTAAAGTCGTATGAGCCGGAACTTACAGCCAGCAACAACAATGATGGTCAACCCGGAAAAGTTGTTTGGGAAACAACGTGGAAATCACACAAAGTAAAGAAGGGTGAGTCGTTGGGGTCTATTTCTAAAAAGTACAACGTGAGCATGGCGGAGATTCGCAAATGGAACAAAATCAAGAACTCTAAAATCTCGCCCGGCCAGACGCTGAAAGTGCAGACCCAGGTGAAGAAGGTTGTGTATGAGAAGAAGGAGACTGAGGTTGTACAAAAAACGGAAACAACGAAGGAGCAAGTGAAGGAATCGGGAGAAGAGGAAAATTATCAGCAGAGCGCTGAAAAGACTGCTACAGCTGCAGTCGAGAAACCGGCTGTGCAGGAGGTAAAGAAGGCCCCGGCTAAGTACAAATACTACACAATCCAAAAGGGTGACACACTTTCGAAGATTGCGAATTCCAAGGGTGTAACTGTGAATCAGATTAAGAATCTGAATAAGGGTCTCAAGGAAAACAAACTCACGGTAGGTCAAAAAATCAGAATTAAACAGATATAAACAATTGGCCGCCCATGTGGCGGCTTTTTTTGTAACTTCCCCATAGTTCAGCGTACAAGTAAGCAGATGTTTTCACCGCATAAGTACATAGTCATCGCGTTTATAATGGCAGCTGTTCGCTTGTGTGCGCAGTCACCCATCAACATTGCAAAGGAGCATTATTCGGCCGGCCGATACGAACAAGCTATTCAGGCAGCCACTGTTGCAATAGGTGGTGAAACAAGCGCGGAGGCCTATTTCTGTAGGGCAAATGCTCGCCATAAACTGGATTTGTTTTCGGAAGCCCTCGACGACTACGACAGGGCACGTATGAACGGGTATTCCAACGATGAATTATATCTCAACCGTGGTATTTGCAAGGTGTCATTGAAAATGTACGATTTGGCCCGGCTGGACCTTATGCATTATCTGGAATACAATAACCAGGATGCAAGGCCTTATTACTGGCTGGCAACCATCGATTACATGAACCTGGAAAACAAGCCGAGTTTGCGCTATCTGGAGGAAGCACTTGCCATAGACTCAACCTATGCGGACGCTTACTACTTGCGCGCTGCGAATATGGTTGAGCTGAAGAAGAATAACATCGCAATAGATGATTTTCAAAAGGCGCTTCAATATGATTCTAAAATGCATAGAGCCAAGTTCCACATGGCGGTGTTGCTTACAGAAATGGGTCAGTATGATCACGCGCTGGAACTTCTTTCGGAGTTAAGGCTGGAAAGCATCGACTTTATTTCAGAGGTACTTTATTACAGAGGTGAAGTCTTCTACTATCTGCACGATTTCGATGGAGCGTGCAAAGACTGGAAAGCGAGCGCTGATATGGGGGATAAAGACGCGCAACAGAACCACAAGCGCGTATGTGCGGATAAACGTAAAATGAAGAAGAAAAAAATTCAATTTGAATTTTAATCTTCTTTTACCCACGGCCAGTCAACCACCAGTTCCCAATTGGCTCTAACCTGAATATTTGTGGGATACACGTAATTTCTTTCTGTTTTTGTGAGGGGGTCAAGAAGTGCAGGCTCAATCGTTCCGTTCGCATTCTGATCAGCGCCAATAATTGCTGTGTATTCGCCGGGTATGAGGTCATTAATTACCCAGGATGTTTCAGTGATCCGATTGATATGGAAGACAGGGTTTTTCGATTGGTCGAGCAATGTGAAGGTGTGGGGCTGAACCAACATTTCCGCGGGTATCATTATGCGCAAGGCACCCAAGTCTTTATTGTCGTAAACGGAAAACACACAACGCAAGGTGTCGCCGGCTTCGCCACAATCGTCCACTATCCAACCCGGAAATGCGGTTATCCGGTATGATTTTCCAGGCTTTTTATCGAACAGAATTTCACAGGCCGAAGCATCCACTTGTGCGGAAGAGCATGCTAGTATAGTGCTATCGCAAATCGTTTGTAGTCTTGAATTGTCGATGGACGCAATGGGGCGCCGAGATTGTATTATGACCTTATCGGTGGCTTTTATTTTTTGCGGTGTGGAGTGACGCAGAGTCTGGTTAATTTGTTCAGAAGCGGCTGTGCTTATCGTTGCTTTGCGCTCAATTTCAAGGGTGTCGAGAATGTTGTTGTTTATGCGGATTTCGGTTGAAACAGAACCATAGCAGCGGCCATACGCTGCAGCATATAGTGTGTCATTTACATTCCATTGCACCATGGAATCGGAAGAGAGCGCTTTTACGATTGGTGATGGCAACCAAGGTTCGACCCGAAACCGAAGCACGCCATCATCATCCGTTGAATAATTGAAACTTCGAACTGCGGTATCCCGTGGCACGCTGGTGTAAAATTTTACTATCGATGAATCTTTCGCAGCTTTCGGTTCGACTTGCTCGAGCCAGTCAATGGCCTCGCCGATATCGTAGCGATTGTTGTTGTTTTCATCGGATAGTGCACAGGCGGCATACTTTCCCGAGCGCAGGTATTGAAAATTGAACATCCCCTGGTCATTGGTGCGCGCGAAATAGGAAGGGCGACTACTCGTTGAGAAAACAGAAGCCAGAGAATCGAAGAGAAGTACTTTGGTGGATGCCATTGGTTTGTCGGCGTGGGCATCGAAAACAGTTCCTGCCAACTGCAACGAATCGAGCACGTCGCCTGTAGAGAAGACAAAGGAAACATCGCTCAACACGTTGGATTCATTGAGGTCGGCAATTGCATTACCGAATTGAAATATGTAGGTGGATGCCGGCCGCAGTGTATCGTTCCAGGAAACCTCAACCGTGCGTTGACGGATTTTAACTCCGGGAGGTGATTTCATTGGCGGTGAAACAAGGAGCTCTTTTTGGACATCGCGCAGCTGAATGTATTCATCAAAAAAAAGCGTAAACGAATTTTCAGAAAACCGCAAACAATTGTTGATGGGTTGTGTTGCCAAAAGCACGGGCGGTGTGGTGTCTTTTTCACCGCCGGAAATAGATCGAACCTGCGCACACCCGACGATGGTGATAGAGAGGACGATGAGTATTCGCAGCCGCTTATACATCGCTCGCCTCCACCCAGATTTTGACCCATTCCTCGAGGAACATCCCGTCATTTATAGTGAAATCGTTGAGGATTGCACTGTCGATATCGAGCACGCCTATTACTTCACCTGATTTGGTGCGGACGGGCACTACGATTTCTGATTTCGATAAAGCGCTACACGCGATGTGTCCGGGGAATTGCTCCACGTCGGGAACAACCAGTATGGTGTTGTTTATCCAAGCCGCACCACACACGCCTTTTCCTTTTGCAATTCGCGTGCAGGCCACGGGCCCCTGGAATGGCCCAAGAACAAGCTCTTCTCCTTTCACCCAATAAAATCCAACCCAATGGAATGCGAATGCTTCATGTATGAGCGCAGCGAAATTGGCGGCATTGGCGGTGGCATCCCGTTCGGTTGAAAGCAAGGCGCGCAGTTGTGGCGTGAGCGCCTTGTACTTTTCATCGCGACCCATGTTGTCCGGGATGTTCAATGCTTCTGCCATGGCTGCGAAATTAGGCGTTTGAATGTTTGTTGACTGAAAAAAGTGTGTTGTGTTCAGGTATGTTCATCAGCTATATTTGAACCGCAACTGCAAGGGGTGTTTTTAATGATATACACTCCGGGAAATTCAACATTAATTTCAATCGGATACACGTGTATCCAACAACGCAACGAATATGTCAAGTACATCTTTTGCCGCCCGACACATTGGCCCACGCGCGCACGAAGTGAAGCACATGCTCAACACCCTGGGTGTTTCGAGTATCGAACAACTGATTGATGAAACGGTGCCTGCCGGCATTCGCAACAAGCAGCCTCTCGCTATTGCTGAAGGTCTCGCCGAGCATGAGTTTCTGGCACTTATGCGAAGCAAGGCAGCAAAGAATAAGGTATTCAAGAATTATATCGGGTTGGGTTATCATCCCACCCTTACGCCCACGGTAATTTTACGCAACGTACTGGAGAACCCCGGGTGGTATACGGCCTACACGCCTTACCAAGCGGAGATTGCGCAAGGCCGCCTGGAGGCATTGTTGAATTTCCAGACCATGGTGAGCGATCTCACCGCATTGCCCATTGCGAATGCCTCCTTGCTCGATGAAGGAACAGCCGCAGCCGAAGCCATGATTCTCTTCCTGCACAGCCTTTCGAAGGAGAAGGAACAAGCGGGTGCCAATCGATTTTTTGTAGATAACGAAGTGTTTCCACAAACGCTGGATGTATTGCGTGGTCGTGCCAAGCACCTGAAGATTGAGTTGGTGGTGGGCGATTATGCAACCGCTACGTTCGATGCGAGCTACATTGGAGGTCTGGTTCAATACCCCAACAACAGCGGCCAAATCAATGACTACAAGGCGTTTGCTGAGCGCATTCACGCGGTTGGCGGGCATGTGGCCTGTGCAGCCGATTTGATGTCGCTTACACTCATTACACCTCCGGGTGAATGGGGCGCGGATATTTGTTTTGGTAACTCACAGCGTTTCGGTGTGCCCATGGGGTACGGTGGTCCGCATGCGGCGTTCTTCTGCGCGAAAGATGAATTCAAGCGGAACATGCCGGGCCGCATCATTGGTGTTTCGAAAGACCGACATGGAAACATGGCATTGCGTATGTCGCTGCAAACACGCGAACAACATATCCGTCGCGAAAAGGCGACGAGCAACATCTGCACAGCCCAGGCTTTGCTGGCTGTGATGGCTTCTTCATACGGTGTTTATCACGGCCCGGATGGATTGAAAACCATCGCTGCATCCATTCATCACAAGGCATTGCAAATAGCAGGAGCGTTGGGCTCCGCACAGCAGAATACGCATTTCTTCGACACCGTAAAGGTGAAAGTTGGTAATATGAATGAGCTGCGCAGCAAGGCAGAAGCTGCCGGTGTGAACTTCCGATATTTCGAAGATGGTCACGTAGGTATTTCTGTAAATGAAGTCATGAGTGCTGCTAATGTGCATGAGATTATTTCTTTGCTCGGCGCATCGTCATCTTCTGAAATGAATGGCGCACTGAAAGGGTTCGAGCGCACGAGCGCCTTTATGACGCATCCGGTATTCAATTCGCATCGCAGCGAAACGGAAATGCTGCGTTATCTGAAAAAACTGGAGAACAAAGACTTGTCGTTGGCGCATGCCATGATAGCACTTGGCTCTTGCACCATGAAGCTCAATGCGACGAGTGAGATGATACCGCTTACCTGGCCCGAGTTTTCAGACATCCATCCATTTGCACCGGCTAGCCAGGCAGCAGGATATGCTGAAATCATCGAAGAGTTGCACGACGATTTGTGCAAGTGTACAGGCTTTAGCGGCATGTCGCTTCAACCCAATTCTGGAGCTCAAGGTGAACTGGCGGGGTTGCTGGTTATCATGGCGTATCACGAAAGCCGAGGCGATCACCATCGTAATATTTGTTTGATACCCAGTTCCGCGCACGGCACCAATCCGGCGTCGGCCGTGATGGCCGGGCTGCAAGTAGTGGTGGTGAAGTGCGATGAAAACGGAAACGTGGATGTAGTTGATTTGGCGGCGAAGGCGCAACAGCATAAAGATAATCTGGCCGCTTTGATGGTTACTTACCCAAGCACACACGGAGTATTTGAAGAGGCGATTACCGATATTACCCGCATCGTGCACGACAATGGAGGATTGGTGTATATGGATGGTGCGAATATGAACGCACAGGTTGGATTAACGTCGCCCGGAAATATTGGCGCCGATGTTTGTCACCTCAATCTTCATAAAACATTTGCGATTCCTCACGGCGGTGGTGGTCCCGGCATGGGACCAATCGGGGTAAATGAAAAACTGCTTCCTTTCCTGCCGGGCAATGTGCACATTAAAACCGGAGGTCCGCACGCAATTCACGGAGTGTCGAGCGCCCCGTTTGGCAGTGCGCTTATACTGCTCATTTCATACGGCTACATTAAGATGCTCGGTGGCCGGGGCGTAACCGATTCTACACGTTATGCGATTTTGAATGCCAACTATATGAAGGAGCGTTTGAGCGGTCACTACCCTGTGTTGTACACAGGAAACAATGGCCATGTGGCGCATGAGATGATTCTTGATTGTAGAGACTTTAAGAAGGCAGGTATCGAAGTAGAAGACATCGCCAAGCGATTGATGGATTATGGATTCCATGCACCGACGGTATCGTTTCCGGTAGCAGGAACTGTGATGGTGGAGCCGACAGAGAGCGAGCCGCTCGTTGAGCTCGATCGCTTCTGCGATGCGATGATCAGCATTCGCAAAGAGATTGCACAGGTGGAAGCAGGTCTTGCAGACAAAAACGATAATGTGCTGAAGATGGCACCGCATACAGCCGCAGAACTCACCGCTGATGAATGGACGCATCCGTATACCCGCTCTCAAGCGGCTTATCCTTTAGCTAGTTTGCGCGATTCGAAATTCTGGACTTCTGTAGGTCGCGTTGACAATGCTTTTGGTGATCGTAATTTGGTGTGCACGTGTCCACCGATGGAGATGTACGAGGCGGCGGTATAGGCGACTAGTGACCAGTGACCAGTGACCAGTGGCGAGTGGCGAGTGGCGAGTGGCGAGTGGCGAGTGGCGAGTGGCGAGTGAATGGGAAGAGGTGAAGGTAGCGACTCTATAGCATCTACTTTTGGTATGTGGTTGGTTATTTTTCTGTATTTTTTCAGGAAAAAAGGTGAAATTGCGGCCGATTTAAATCGCTTGCTTTACTCATGAAACACCTTTTACTTTTCTTGCTCACCTGCGTGAGTACTTTACTTTTTTCGCAAAACACTGACATCCGAATTAATGAGCTGGACCAAGACGAGCCCAGCGTGGATGTGTTTGAGTTCATTGAGTTGTATGGAGCGCCAAACACTTCACTGGATGGGTTGGTAATGGTGTTTCTAAATGGTGCCACAGATGTTTCCTACGACGCGTATGATCTTGACGGTTACTCAACGGATGAGTTGGGATTCTTCGTGCTGGGTACTGCGGGAGTTCAGAATGTTGATCTCGTATTGACTGCGGGTGCGCAGGGCAGCATTCAAAATGGACAGGATGCAATAGCACTTTATATAGGCAACGCTACGGATTGGATCAATGGCACTCCGGTATCATCTGTGAACGTGGTAGATGCCCTGGTGTATAGTTCGGACGATGGTCCGGATGATGCGCTAAGCGCTGCGCTCACACCGGGTCAAACGTATTTGAACATAGCGGGCAACTCACCACTTGCATTTGCACGTATTCCAGATGGTGGTGCACCCGGCGATATGGCATCGTATGTTACACAGTTGCCCACTCCGGGCTACACCAATATTCCTGCTTGTTCAGGGGCTTTGGTTGAAATTATGTCGGGTAATATTCAGCAGTGCACAGACTCGACGAATGCGCCCCTCAATCTGGGAACCAATAGCCTTTACGGAGATAACTATTTGTACATTCTTACAGACACTGCGAATCTGCTGCTCGAATGGAATATGGAAGGGGTCTTGAATATGGATGCATATGCTCCCGGCGCGTATCATATTTTCGGATTGTCGTACAACGGAACAGTGGATGCTGCAGATCTCGTTATTGGAGCGCCTATCGATAGTATCTCGGCTTCTTCGTGTCTTTCGCTGTCGGGTAATTTCATTGAGGTGATTCGGGAAGATTGCGCAGTAACAGGATGTGACGGTGGAACAGTATCGCTTGCCGATGGTTCGTCTTATCTCAGTTTTTGTCAGGTGGATAACCCCGGAGTAATCAACTTCACACACACAGAGCAAGGTGTGGTAGATCAATATCATTACTTCCTCACAAACGCGGATGATCAGATTATTCAGGAGCTCATTTCGGAAACGGTCGACATCAGTGCTCTAGGCGTTGGTGAGTATCATCTATTTGGAATTTCTTCTTTTGGTGATTTATTGCCTGAAACCTCCGAGGCGTTCGATCTTATCACCGGCATTCAATCGACCGGAGGATGTGTGGCGGTTTCAGAAAATTACATTGATATACGAGTGATTGACTGCGAGCCAGGCGAAGGTTGCACGCGCGTCATCATTTCAGAGTACATTGAAGGAACGGGTTCCAACAAGGCCATTGAGCTCTACAACGCGACACCTTTCCCCGTGGATCTTGATGATTATGATTTGTTCGTTTACAACAATGGTAACGACACAATTTCAGGATTACTGCATGCGCCATCGGGAATCCTTCAACCCGGGGCCACCTACGTTGTGTGCAGTGCGTTGGCAGATGCTGAACTGTTGGCCCTCGCCAACAATTCGAGTGCTTCAATGAACAACTTTAATGGAAATGACGTGGTAGCTCTGGCGTATAATCTGGAGCCAATTGACATGATTGGAATTCCCGGCGACACGGTGAATGCATGGACGTTTGGCAGCGGTTCGACATTGAATCAAACGCTGCGCAGAAAGCAGGAGGTAAACGCACCAACTACCAACTGGGATCTTTCAGCAGGACAATGGTTGAGTTTTTCCAATACCGATTACAGCGGGTTGGGCAACCATGTGGCCAACGCCTGTGCATCGGCTCCGTATTTATCGTTTGAACAATCGTCTGTTTTAGTAAATGAGGGTGATGGCACGGTGGAAATAAACATCAATGCTTTCAACGTACAAAGTGACCTAGCCGTTACGATTGCGGTTGATGAGGCAACGGCTGAGCAAGGAACCGATTACACCAATGTGTTTCCTGTAAACTACACCTTTTCAACGGGGGGGAGCGAGTTGCTGGTGTTTGAACTTGTGGATGATGATGTAATGGAATCGCTGGAAACAATTACGCTTTTAATAACCGACGCATCGGGTCAAGCATCGTTTGTGAATCAGAGCATCACGATTACCATTGAAGACAACGACCAAACTTTTCCGCCGCTTTCAATTGGGGAGGCGCGTGCCGAGGATGCCGATGGCGTGCTCGTGAATCAGGATGTTTATTGTACACTCGGTGGGATTGTGCACGGAGTGAATTTCAATCCGGGTGGTCTTGAGTTTACGCTTATTGATGAAACCGGGGGAATTCGAATTTTCTCTGCAAACAATAATTTTGGATACTCACCGGCAGAAGGCGATAGTTTGTTGGTAGAAGGTCAAATCAACCAATTCTTGGGTATGGCAGAATTTTTTGTGAGCCATGTGCAATTTGTGAATTCGGGCAACGCACTGGAGATACCTTCTACCGTATCGACACTCAGCGAAGCGAATGAAAGCCATATGGTGAAGCTGGAGTGCATCACATTGGTAGATCCTTCGGAGTGGGGACAACCCGGAAATGGTTTCGATGTGAACGTGACCGATGGCACGAACGAAATGGTGATGAGTATTGATTTGAACTGCGATGTTTATGGAACCGGCGTACCCCTAGGTCATTTCACAGCGATTGGTATCGGCGCGCAAATGGATGAAACAGCACCATTCACGGAAGGATACAGATTTTTTCCGCGCTATTTGCTGGATTTTTCGGAATCGATTGTTTCATCTTTCACAATGCCTGATCCGATTGAATATACGGACCTAGGTGTTGAGGTTGACTTTACGAACAACAGCACTGCCGGATTTCCTGAATGGGACTTTGGTGACGGAGTGACCTCATCAGAAGGTGCGCCCGCGTATTTCTATTCGTACGAGTTTTTATCTGTCAACCCACAGGTTACGGTATCGTTGAGCACGACGGTAAATGGGTGCACGGATACCCAAACACAAACAGTCGATGCGGTGTTCAATCCAACTAGTGTTGCAGAGCAGAATGTTTCCTTCGAAGTATATCCTAACCCGGCGGGAGACCAATTGACGGTTCATTCTTCAGCGGCCTGGACGAGCTGGCAAATGCTGGATGGATCAGGTCGTGAGGTTTTGTCCGAAAAAAAATCACTTACGGGAAACATCAATGTCTCTCTTGAAACGCTGGCTCCCGGATCGTACATCATGCAGTTGCGATTCGACTCGGCCATTGTGAGCAAGCGCTTCATTAAGTATTGATATAATTTTAGATAAAGACTTGAAAAACCGCTCTGAAAAGGGCGGTTTTTCTTTTGAGCGATGCAATCTTTTCTGGCGAAAGTGAGTCTATCCTTTCGGCGTAGGTTAAGAATGGTAATTTTTGGGAAGTGAATGAATAA